>DASWDX010000532.1:0-4804 GCA_036395055.1 Pyrinomonadaceae bacterium
GCGCTTTTGACGCTTCCCACTTTGTCAAAGACCCCGTCTGGTTCAACTTCGATAGAGTCGCTAGCCAGCGCAGCCGCAAACGCATCGTAGTTTTTGTTCTTTAAGACGTCCCAGATCATTTTTTCGTTAGCAACTGGATCCGAGCCTGGCGCTACCGTTGCCGCAGTAGCCGACGGTGATGCTCCAGCCTTGGCCGCCGGAGGCGGCGGCATCGGCGGCTTCACCTGACACTCCTGGTGATATATAGCGAGCCACTTGCCGCCACGGTTTACCCAGGCGGAGCTGTTCCTGTCAGACTCGGCCGGAAAGTCCTTACCCTTCACCTTTCCTTTCACGTTCGCCGTGTACGTTATGACGTATGCATCCTTGTCTATCGCCAGGAACTTCCAATCTGAGAAAGTGACTTCGGTGGGCTCAAAGTCTTTTATCCCAGCGAGTGATCCCGTCTTGTCGTTGACGGCCTCTCCCATTACTTCCAACTGATCATCAGCCAACATGTTGCCAAAGGCTTCATAATCCTTGTTCTTGATGGTGTCCCAAATAGCTTTCTCCTTGGCGATGGCGTTGGCTTCAGTCATGACAACGGCGGCCGGTTCCGTCGCCACATTTGCATTCGTCGATGGCGCATTCGTTGGTGGCGCCGCACAGGCGACAGCCACAATTAACATAGACACGATTACCAGTATCTTCTTCATAGTCTGACTCCTGACTTTATTTGGCAGAGCGCGTGCGTTCTATGCCAAAAGAAATGATTAGTCAAGGAAGGCCGGACGCGGCGGCCACAAAAACTCCCTGCCCAAGCAATGATGCGCCTGAGCGTTGTGATGGACAAACAACAAGTTTGCGGTCCGTCACAACCACAACGCATTCGAGGAAATACCATGCTGAGTCGCCTCTAAGGCGTCGGTTTCACAGCCGGTGAGACTGTCGCTCTCGGCGGCGCAACCCTTATTGGCGGCGAGGGCCTGGTCGCCGGCGATGCGGTCATTTCCGGCGAAGGCTTCCTAGCTGGTGAAGCCGCCGTCGCAGGCGAAGGCTTGGCCGTCGGCGAGGCGCTCGCGCCGGGTTCTCTAATTGGAGTGGACGCGCCGGCAACAAGTTTCCATTCACCGTTGCGTCGGGCGAAGGTATCGACAAAGCGATACTGGCCGCTGATATCGATCGACTTGCCATCCAGCATTTTATATTTTCCATTCTTCACCACGCTGCGACCGCGGACCACTGCTGCATCCTTGTTGACCACAGTCACTTTGAGGTCCAATACCTCCCACGAGTCAGCGCTTAGCGCTCCTCGTTCCATGTCTTGTACATCGGTAGCTTTATCGCCCACAGTGCCATCGGGATAAACGAAAACAGCATCATCCGCCTCCACACGTTTCACCGCTTCGACGTCCTTTTCCTTAACCACTCGCGGCCAGTCGTTTTCAATTCGCGTTAACTCAGTTTCGATTGCCGCCGTGTCGACAGTCTCCGCTGTCGGACTGGCTGCCGGAGCCATAGTGTTCGCATTTTCCGCGGCCTTCTGGCAGCCACCCAAAAGCACCAAAGAAAAAATTAACGACAGCATGACCAAAACACCATTTTGCTTCATTGATCCACTCCTTTGCCTGTGAAACCAAATCAGATTGTTTCTTAAAACGAGCATCCTGCTTCTATGCCAAATTGTCGGCGGAGTCAATAGTTGATTCACCGCGATCCGCCGTCCAGAAGTGCGCGGAGACTTGAAACTTTTCCCAAGCGGAACACCAGCCTGACAGGCATTGACATCAGGATTTGTTGGCGATATTGTCCGCATCAGTTGAACTAAATACTGGCCATGGCGCGGGACCCGGCACGTGGTCTTTCGTATCCTGCGAAACGCGCCGGCATTGCCTGGCCGCAATTTCTTCTTAGGAGAAATTCCATGACTTCACTAACCAAAAAACTATTTAAATCCCCGGCATATTGCTGCATTTTCACGCTGATCATCGCGTCGGCGAGCTTGCTGATTGCCTTCAGCTGTGCAAACGCGCAGACGTCCAAAAGAAGCGGAGCCCACGCGGCCGACCTGGAGGAATCAGCTTTATTCCACGATTATCGTGGCGTGCAACTGGGCATGACGGCTGAGGAAGTGCGGAAGAAACTTGGCGATCCCAAAGACAAAGGTGACGAACAAGACTTCTTCATCTTTAGCGACAACGAAACTGCACAGGTTGTTTACGACAAGGAACGCAAGGTGATCACTATTTCTGCTGATTTCCTGACTGCCGGCGATACCGTGCCAACTGCAAAGCAGGTGTTTGGATCTGAGGTCGAAGCCAAGGCTGATGGTTCCGTCTATAAAATGATGCGTTTCACCAAAGCTGGTTACTGGCTCTCCTACAATCGAACTGGCGGAGGTTCACCTTTAACCACCGTAACGCTGCAGAAAATTCAGTAAGGACTGTCCGCTTCTCCTCACGCGCGAAGCTCCGGCTGCATAAGTCTGTTTCTGTTCGTTGCGAGAATCTTTGCTGCTTTACGTTTCAATGGTTTCCGTAACTCCAACGGCAAAGAGCGAAGGATAAAGAGCCACAACGTTCAAACCCGCGTTCCCGCTAGACGACTTCACAACGTCGCACGTATGCTACGGCTTGTGCAAGCCAGTATTATATCCAAATCTCAAGCCGAAGTTGAGAATTCGCCTGACCGCGACCTTTCTGGCCGAATAAAGGCACGGGCTTTCACCGAAGGCTTTGAAAAAGTTGGCATTGTTCCCGCCCAGGCCCTCGATGACGAGCATAATCAATTAGTGCAATGGCTCAGGCGCGGCTACCACGGCGAGATGGCCTGGATGGCGCGCAATCCCGAACTGCGTACCGACCCACGCAAACTTTTTCCGGCGGCGCGCTCAGTAGTCGTGGTAGCAAAGAACTATTACACGCCAACAGAGCATACAAACGATACGGAGACGGGAAAAGTGTCGCGCTATGCCTGGGGTGATGATTACCATGAAGTCGTCGCGGGGAAACTCCGTTCGCTGCTAGCCGGAATCAAAGAAGAAGTTTCAGACGTTGAAGGAAAAATCTGCGTTGATATTCAACCGATGATGGATAAGGCGTGGGCCGCGCGCGCCGGGCTCGGCTGGATTGGCAAACATACTAACCTGATTACAACTGAATACGGGTCGTGGGTTTTTATTGGCGAGTTGCTGCTGAATATCGATCTTGAGTATGACAAGGAAATCGTCGCCGACCATTGCGGCAGTTGCACTCTCTGCATTGACGCCTGCCCAACCAGTGCGATCGTCGAGCCTTACGTCCTTGATTCAAATTTGTGCATCTCTCACGCGACGATTGAATCGCGAGCGCCCGAGTTAAGCGAAGATCTTGTGTCCAAACTCGAAGGTTGGTTTTACGGCTGCGACATCTGCCAGGATGTTTGTCCCTGGAATCGCTTTGAGCGGATCACAGACGAATCTCGCTTTCAGCCGCGCGAGGGAAACGTGAACATCGACCTCGCCGATGTGCTTGAGTTAACTACGGCAACTTACGCTGAACGCTTCCGCCATAGTGCCATGAAGCGAGCTAAACTTTCCGGGCTACAACGGAATGCCCGGACGCTGCACGCATCGCAACACTTTACCGTCGAGGTCAACAAATGAAACTGCTGATTCTGGTAGTGATTTCCTGCGCAACTATGCTTTCTTCTTTCAATCCAGTCCTGGCTCAGGAACCCAAAACCCCGGCGGATCTCCAACGCCTGGCCACAGACTATTACAACTGGCGCAATCAGAATTATCCCGTCGCCTCCAGCGATGCGGGGCTGCATACGTGGGACAACAAACTGACTGACTATTCCCTGTCCGCTGTGCTCATGCGACGTCTCCAAGTAAAGGAAGTGCTCGCCAAGCTGCGCGCCATGCCGACTGCTAACTGGAGCAAAGATGATCGCATTGACTGGCTATTGTTTCGTTCGCAGCTTGACGGTATAGAGTTTTTTAATCGCGTGATCGACTTTGAGGAGACCGATCCACAGTCCTATGTCAACGAATGCAGCAACGGTATCTTCTCGCTTTTGAAGAAAGAATACGATACGCCGCGCAACCGCACGCTGGCAGCAACTGCGCGGCTCAAACAGATGCCTTTCCTAATGGAACAAGGCAAGGGCAATCTGACGAAGCCGGTGCGCCTCTATGCCCAACTCGCGATAGACTCCGCCCGATCAATAGATAGTCTCTTTACCGACAGCCTCATGACCCTCGCCAAAGATCTTTCGCCGGCCGAGAGAAATGATTTAGTGAAATCGCGCGATGCGGCACTGGTTTCGATCCACGGCTTTGCCGACTGGCTGGAGAAACGTCTGCCGGGAATGGTGCCCTTTAAACCGATGGGCGAGGAAAACTATAACTATCTTTTGAAGAACGTATACCTGCTGCCGCTCGATGCGAAGCAGGTCGACATGTTGGGACAGGCGGAATTGGCACGCTACCGCGCGCTCGAGTCGTGGTTGTCCGATCCTTCGCTGGCCGATCCCAATCCGGCGCGCAGTGCGAATGTGCCGAAAGATCAGGAAGCATTCTTGAAAGCCTACGAAAGCCGTGAGACCGAAATGGTCAATTTCCTGAACACCAATCACCTCGTCACGCTGCCCCCTTACCTGGGCCGGTTTGAGATTCGTCAACTGCCCGAAGCGTTCAAGCCAACCAGTCCCGGCGGTTTCATGAATGCGCCTGGCGTTTACGACAAAGACGCAAGCGGGTTCTATTTCATTCCGACCTACAATCCGCAGTCTAAAAACTTTTACATTCGTGCGGCGATTGAAGACCCGAGGCCGATACTCGGCC
>DASWDX010000533.1:0-3867 GCA_036395055.1 Pyrinomonadaceae bacterium
GGACTGCAGTTCCGAATAAAACGATGCTTGAAAGAAATTGAAAAGCGCGAAACGAAAGCTGTTTTCACAGTTTGTTGTCTAAACGAACGAAGTATTTAATACAGTTTACGGGCACTGTCAACTCTTTTTCCTGAATTTGAATAGATCTTTAGAAGTGTCCGGGTAGCAAGCTTTCAAAACTACGGAAATCCCTCAGGATAGAACGCGAGAAAAGAACCTCTCAGGCGGCGAATGCTGCCGCAAACTTGCTCGCGAGGACGAGGCTCAGTGCTCCTCTGAGGGCGGGTTCTTCTCCCAGAGTGGAAGGCAGGATTCTCGCTGAGGGCAATCCCCGGCGAACACTATGCTCGATCGTTTCCTTCAGCGCGCTTTCAACCAGCGGCCAGGCGCGCGCTATCTCTCCCCCTACAACCACAGCTTCCGGACTGAAGCCGACAACCAGGTTTGAGATTCCGACACCCAGACAAAGAGCAGTATCAGTGAGTGCGACCTTAGCGTTAGCTTCGCCGCTGAGCCCGCGGTCGACCAGTTCTCGGAAATTAAGTTGGCTGGCCCGCTCGTCCCCAGCTAGCTTCCGATAACGAGCCAGCGCCGCGCGCTCTGAGGAAAAAGCTTCCCAGCAATCGCGATTGCCGCAGGAGCACGGAACCGGCGCGTGCGTCCCAATGACCATATGTCCAAATTCTCCGGCCGCTCCACGTTGCCCGCGGTAAACCTGACCATCAAAAACGATCCCCGTGCCGACACCTTCAGCTACCAGCACCATGATGAAGTCTCGAGCATCGCTTACTTCCGGACGGCCAAACCAAAGCTCGGCTAGCGCAACCGCATTCGCGTCGTTATCGATAATGACCGGGAGTCCGATTGCCGCTGAGATCGTCCTGGAGACAGGAATATCACGCCACTTGAAATACGGGACGTAGATAGCGTTTCCCGTCGAAGGATCGACCAAACCGGGAAGACTGACGCCAACGGCTTCGATCGAGCCTTTGTTTCTGGCTGAGAATTCCCGGACCAGCGCAATCACTTCTCCCAAAGTCTTGTCAGGATCGGGATCAGTCAGAAAGCCTCTTTGTTCGACGATACGTCCTGCCAGATCGCTCGTCGCGACCGTGGTGCTAGTAGGGGTGATGGCGACTCCGACGGCTATTGCTTCCTTCGTTCGGAGTCTTAGAAGAGTTGGCCTCCGGCCTCCGGTTGACTCACCCTCGCCGACCTCTTCAACCAGGCCTTCTGCTGTCAACGCATCGACAATGGCGGAAATGGTCGACCGCTGCAAATCTGTTTCGCGTGAAATCTCGGCGCGCGAAATAGGTTCACGCTCGCGCACATAGTTCAACACGATCTGCCGATTGATATCGCGGATTGTATTGAGGCGCGCTGCCTGGGTCTTTCGCAGATCAAGTCTTCGCAAAGTTCAAAACTCCTGTCGAGATGGAGCCACCCATTTTTCGTATTTGAGCCAGCGTTATTGGCCGCTGCCCTTACCCTGCGTAATAGTTACAGCTCCATCAATGGTCGGGATGTCGAATGTTTCAACGGCGCCATTGGCCCACTGAATTTCGAGTCTATCGACTTTCGTCGCGGCTCCTAAACCGAAATGCAGCGTTAAGTCATTTTGCGAACAATAGACCGCGCCACTGATTACGTCGAGTCTTTGTCGAATCTTCCCGGTAGTCAAGTAAGCGATGCTGCCAATTGCATCTCTTGGCGTTTTCTTTGATGGGTCTCCGACCAGTCGCACATTTAACCAATGTCCCGTAGGCGTGGCGACGTTTCGCAGGATGGAAGGCCTGGAATCGATGTTATTTATCGCCAAATCGAGCCGGCCGTCTCCATTCAAATCGCCAATGGCGAGGCCGCGGCTCTGCCAGGCGCTCGCCAGAGCGCTCCCGGGCGCGGCGCCCAGACGTTCAAACTTCCCAGTCTTAAGATTGTGAAATAACAACGCCTGCTCAGCGAAGCTCGTCCCCCACTGATTAGAATCAACTGCCGGGTAGACGTGTCCGTTTACGACAAAAAGATCTTGCCATGCATCATTGTCGTAATCGATGAAGGTTGTTCCCCAGCCGAGAAAAGGAATAGTGAGTTCGCCGAGGCCGGCCTGAAAAGTAACATCGGTAAAATTCCCGTCTCCATCATTGTGATAGAGAACATTTGAATCGTCAGAAAAATTAGTGATGTGGAAATCGACGCGGCCATCGTTGTCATAGTCTCCAATCGCCAGTCCCATTCCGGCTTGCTCACGTCCATTTTCATTCAGCGCCACGCCCGAAGGATAGCCAACCTCCTCAAACGTTCCATCTCCTTTATTAATGTATAGCTGCTTCGGAGTTGAATCGTTCACAACTATTAAATCGAGTAGCTTATCGTCATCCGCATGGACGAAGGCCGAGCTGAAACCGTAATACTTCTGCGGATCGTTAACGCCCGCCCTTGCACTTACGTCCTCAAAGCTGCCGTCAGGCTTTTGGCGATAGAGCGTATCGCCTTCACCGGGCAAACCACGTGGCCCACACATTACCGGGACGCCGCGAAATTGACAGAAGTTTTGACCAACGCCGGCCGGCTTCCCTGCCTCGCTTGGACTCGGCGGCAAATTATTAAGGTCGATTTCGGCATACCCGGGAACGAAGAGGTCGAGCCTGCCATCGCCGTCGTAGTCGCCCCAGCTCGGCCCGGTGCTCCAACCCTTGCTTGCGACACCAAGCTTCGGCGCAACATCAGAAAAGGTTCCGTTGCCATTGTTATGGTAGAGGCGTGAAACGCCGAAGTTCGTCACGTACAAATCGGGATGGCCATCGTTGTCGTAGTCGCCGACGGCGACGCCGCAACCCCAACGCTCGTTTGCCAGGCCCGCTTTGTCGGTTACATCCTCAAATTTCCAGCTGCCCAGGTTACGATAGAGCGCGGCCCGAGGCGCCTTCTCCTTGCCTTCCAGCGCCGCGACCGTCGAGCCATTGACCAGGTAGATGTCGGGCATTCCATCTCCATCATAGTCAAAGATTGCGACGCCACCGGAGGTCGTCTCAAAGATGTAGTTCTTTGACGGACTGCCTGAGCGATGCTTGAAATTCGCCAACGCAGTTTTATCGGTCATATCCTCAAACACGATCGGAGCTTTAGGGTCCGTTACCCCGATCGTGCGGCGCGAGGAATAGTTCACCGGCGTTCCAGTTGAAACACCCATTCCCTGCTGTGGTTCGATCTTCTTCGGAGTCTGCGCGATGACAAAGGCAGCAGTCGCAAATGACACCAGCAGGAAAAGCGGAGCCAGGGACTGAAGCCGCATGCTGCGAAGAGACTTTTTCAAGAGCATTTTTCTCTCAGTTGGTGTCAGTTGAATTTAAACTCGGCGATTGATTGGAGAGACCAGGGTCTGAGCCTACGCGGAGTCGGAGTCTATCCGTTTTGAGCTCGACCGAAAATACGCGGCCACCTCATAGCTGTCAACGTTGCACGCGGTCTGTAATATCTGGTTTGATTTCTTCGGTGCAACCTCCGTGTCCTCTGTGACTCCGTGGTTAATAACCTGCAAGCCTAACCACGGAGACACAAAGAACACAGAGCTAGCACGGAGAAATTGCAATTCAAATACTAGGGGGCCAATTACTCCTCTGCCTTCGTTAACGTGCGCTCGGTTCATTGATAAGAAAATAACGGTCTAGTTGCGGCTCAGTAATGGTCTGAATGTTTCCGCTGGGCCAACTTATTTCAACTTTTCGTACGCTCCCGGTCGTCCCCAAACCAACGATGATGCGAGGGTCATTCGAAGATAAATAACTTCCCGAAGTATTCGCATCAAAAATCTGTTTCCTGCCCGCACTCTCGGTAACAGTTATGCGGGCGCCGATTCCATTGCGATTT
>DASWDX010000534.1:0-4083 GCA_036395055.1 Pyrinomonadaceae bacterium
TCACATCGCCAAACAACGAGCTCCCACCTTGGGCAAAGACGCGTCCATTAAGGCCGATCGAGAGGATCATGAGAGCGACTTGAAGAGCGGTCCTAACGTATCTCACTTTATTACTTCCAAATGCATCGTCCAGTGATGAGCAGAGCTCGTTAGTGTTGCGTGTCGCGGAAAAACAGCGGGTCACAGGCCAAGCTGCGACCCGCCGAGAGCGAGTCGACACACACTGCGGTCTAGAACGTGTATCGCAGGCCGAACTGCATTACTCGCGGTGTACCCTGGATAGCGGTCAGGTTTCCAAATGCTCCGTTCCGCGTAGTTGTTGGTTTGAAGGGATCCAAACTTTGAACGAAACCGTCAACCGAAGTTAGCCTCTGAGTGTTTGTGAGGTTAAAAACTTCCCAACGGAACTGGAGCTTATGGTTTTCGCTCCAGGGCATTGCCCACGACTTAAACATGCCCATATCCATGGTAACGAATCCAGGATAGCGAAAGATGTTGCGATCCCCACGCTCGCCCGGCCGACCGCTGCGAAAGCTATGGAAAGCAGCGTCAGCGTCGGCGAATAGATTCGGGGGGCTGGCACCACCGCGATTCGGATTCGATTCCACGGGCGCGATACGCACAGTGTAATTCCGGCGGTTCCAGTTCGTTGGCCAGCCGCCGAAATCAAGTGGAGTTTCAACAGGCAGGCCGGAGTTCCAGCGGAAAATTCCGGAAATCTGCCACCCACCCACGAGCGCGTTAACTATACCCGGCGCATCACCGAGAAAAGCTCTTCCGTGCCCTACTGGAATTTGCCAAATCGCGTTCGCGTTAACAACATGGCGCACGTCAAAATCTGAGACGGCACGCTGCTGCTTGAGGCTGAGCGCATTAAGTATGAAGGGTGTAAACGGTGCATCTGTTTGCAGCCCTGAGACATCATCCATTGACTTCGAGAACGTGTAGTTCAAGTCATAACTCAGAGTGTTCTTGAGGCGCTGGCGGAGACTGATGGTGGCGCCATGATAATCCGATGAAGCGATCGTGCTGTAAACGGCGAGCGCTCCATATTGAGGCTGGTAGAAGTAGCGGCGACCCGAAAAAGCGTCAAGGTCGTCCTGGGTGGTGGTCCAGTCATTTCCATTAAAATTCAGCGCGTCAAGATATACAGCCTGCGTGTTGGTCAAACCGGCGCCGCCTGCACCGAAGAACGCTGGCCCCAAAGAGCCGGGTGCATACAAATTTTCGAAAAACGGCTGTGGGTCTACGCTGCCGACTGGGGTTCCCGCCGCACGCAGGATTTCCAACCTCGTTGCTGCATCGGTCCAGGTCTGTAGAGATATCTGGTCCCTGAAGTTCAGATTGGTCTGGACTGCATCGCGACCGGCGAGAAGATGGCGCGCGGCGCGACCTACGTACGCTGCTTCAAGGACGGTGCCATGAGGAAGGTCTCGCTGGAATGAGACGTTCCAACTGTAGTTGACCGGCGACACCAGATTGCCATCAAGCGAACTCTCAATGCGTCTGGCATTGTTTGCGGATCGCTGCTGTGGGAACGTGAGCGTTCCCGGCACTGTAATCAATGGCAGCGTGCGAACATCTTGACCGAATCCAGTAAACAACGGTGCGGGTCTGGTCGTCACATTGAAGCTATTCGCGGGCGTCGTCGTTGATGACGCGAATCCGAGCGTGTTTTGTGAATTAAAAGTGACTGCTAGTTGCTGTCCAAAGTAATCGTTGGTGATTGCGAAGCCACCGCGGATTACACTTCTGCCTTTGCGACCGAGCGTTCGACCCAGAAAGTTATCGCCAAAGTCAGGTGACCAGGCGACTGCGATGCGGGGCTGGAAGTTGTTTTTGTCCCAGTCGTAAAAGTGATCTGTCTTATTGACGATAATCGGCTCGACATAATTTATGCCCTTATCGGCCGATTCGATTCGTCGTCGCAAGTACTCGCCGAGCGGAATGTTGGGCTTGGCCATGAAGCCTTGTGTCTCATAAACAGGCTTGCTCAGACCATATCGTAGACCGTAAGTTACCGTCAGGTTTTGTGAGATTTTCCAACTATCCTGGGCGTAGAAGTCATACTCCTCAGTCGCAAATTCACGTTCGACCGGAATACCCGAAGTGAGCGGTTTGCCGTCAATGTCAAAATTAAATCTCGCTGTATATTGCGAGAAGCGACCGATGACGGCGGTCAGCGCTGACTTCAAATCGTCCGTGTTGCTTGTCACCGTGTATCCGGCCGCAGTAATTGGCGTTATCAACACGTTACCGGATGACTGGTAGAAAAAGGGGTTAGTGAGCGCCTGGTCGAATCCAGGGCCGTACTCCGCCCTTCGGTTACGGATGGCGCGGATATTCGTACCCAACTGCATCGTGTGGTCGCCTTTGACCCATGAAAGGTCATCCGTCAAGTTGTGGACCGGATTCACGCGGCTGAATGTGTACGATTCGGTTGAAGGGGTAAAGACAAAACGGAAGAATATGTCGTTGGCAGAGATGTCGCCCAAGTCGCTGATGGCCAGACGAGTTAGGCCGTAGCGGGCGCTATTGGTCATATGGTCATTGATGACCCAGGTATGACCAACGACGAAACCATACGGGTGATACCACCGTACGCGCTGGGGAGTATCAGGAAACCGTTGCGGGTTGGTAAAACTCACCGGCAACTTATCGTATTGATAAGAGCCGCGGAAGAACACCTGCTGAGTTCCGCTCTTTGTCAGGTTATAGTCGAGGCGAAGTTGGTGTGAGTTGAGGTTTACAGCGGTTGGGGCATTAAAACGGAAACTTCCCGTATTTAGGGTATCACCGCCCGCCTCGTTCGCGGGATATTTGCTAGCGGCATTCGCCAGAACTGCAAGGGCCACTGGATTCAGCCCCACGACCGGAAAAAAGCTGTTGAGTTGAGTCGGTGTAAGAGTGATGGTTTGGATGTTGGCGCCGGTACAGTTAGCGGGCAAGACCCCCGGCAAACAGCCCTTAAATCTTACCTCTCCGCGTCCGAGATTCGGAAGGGGAACAGTTCGCCCGCTGACGGCGGCCTGGCTCGCGTCCCTACGACCTTCATAACTGTAGAAGAAGAACATGCGATCTTTTTTAATCGGTCCGCCGAGAGCGCCGCCAAAGGTGTTGCGCAGCAGGGTGGGACGACGAATGCCACTGCGGTTGTTGAAAAAGTCATTGGCGGTGAAAATTGTATTACGATGGGCCTCAAACGCAGAGGCGTGAAAATTGTTTGTTCCGCTCTTTGTAATGAGCGATATCTGCGCTCCGGCTGAGCGGCCCTGCGTCGCATTGGGATTGGCAATCACAACTCGGAATTCCTCTACCGCTTCGGCATTCAAGCGAAGCACCGGATCGTTGATCGAGTTGGTCTGCGCCTCATTGATATCTACGCCGTCAAGGGTGATATTCGATTGGTCGCTTCGTGCTCCCGTCACGTTCCCGGCGCGAGTGACTCCCGGCTGCAGAGTGAGCAGTGAGATTGGATTTCGCGCCTCGAGTGGCAATTGTGTGATTTGTTGATTGACAAAGTTATTGCCGAGCGTGGCGTCTTGGGTATTAAGGAGGACTTCGCCGGCACCTGATGCCACAGTCACAGTCTCTGAAACATTACCGACTTCCAACTGGATGTTGACTTCTGTCGGCTTATCAACAAGAGCCTTCACATCGAGGACCACAGCTTTCTTAAATCCGGGTGCCTCGATCTCAAGCTGATATTGTCCAGGCGGAATGATACTGAAGCCGAAAGCCCCATTGTCATTAGCCGTTTGAGTGCGACTAAAGTTCTTCTCGGAATTGCTCAAGGTGACCGTGGCACCTGCCACTAAATTTCCCTGTTGGTCTGTCACCGCGCCAGTTACTGCAGACGTACCGGCTTGACCAACCACTACCGTGGAAGCTAAGAAGGCGAAAAGAAGCGTGCTTAACATTAAAGAAGCACCACTTCGCAAGAGACTTTGTCTTTTCATGGGTTCCTCCAATGGAAGATGGTTGACGACTTAGGTGGACTAATCTTGGTTCAGCAACAATCCCCTTTTCAGCTGAAAGGCTGACTGATTCGTTCCGATTGTGGGCCGCTGTGAAGGAAACTCC
>DASWDX010000535.1:0-2367 GCA_036395055.1 Pyrinomonadaceae bacterium
GGCTGCTTATAGCGAGGTAATGCCGCGCGTGCTAATTCTCTCAATGCTTGTTCGAGATCGAGATCTTCCCGCGCTTCATCCGTTCGCACTACAAACGCGCACGCACAGGGCAAACCATCGCTGTCGAAGTCTTCAACCACAGCCGCGCGACTGATTTCTTTGTGCCGCAATAAAACTCCCTCAACTTCAACCGGCGAGACCCACTGACCGCTCGACTTGAAGCAATCGTCCGAACGGCCCATGTGAAACCAATAACCGTTTGCGTTGCAGCGGTACAAGTCACCCGTGCGCACCCAACCATCAACAAAGGTGTCGGCCGTGGTGTGGGGACGATGCCAGTATTCAATTGCAGCGCTCGCCCCTTTCACCCAAAGATTTCCTTCGGAGCCCATCGACGTTGGTTGTCCTTCCGGGTCAAGCAGCCGCGCTTCATATCCCTGCAATAGTTTTCCGCTGCTGCCATAGACCACCTCGCCTTCGTGATTCGACATCCACATGTGCAGCATCTCGGTCGAGCCAATTCCATCGAGCACGGGCACCCCGAAAGTCCTTTCCCATTCCTCGCCGATTGCTGCCGGCAAGGCCTCGCCGGCAGAGATGCAAAGTCGCAGGCTTGAACAGTCAAGCGATAAACCGCTCTGATGACTTTTCTGCTCGTCAAGTAACAAACGATAAACGACCGGCACAGCGAAAAAGATCGTTGGCTTGTAGTCGGCAAAAACGCCGGCGATAACCTTAGGCGAGGGTTTTTCGCGACAGAGGATCGTCGTATGTCCGTTTAGCAGTGGAAAGGTAAAGGCGTTCCCTAAACCATAAGCAAAGGGAAGACGTGAAGACGAGAACAACCTGTCGCCGTTTCTCAGTCGCAAGACCTCGCGACAATAAGTTTCATCGGTGTAGAAGATGTCCGACTGGCGATGGACCGCGCCTTTCGGCTCGCCCGTGCTGCCGGAAGTGTAGAGAATGAACGCCGGCTGATTCTCGCTTGGCTCAGCAAACGCAGCTTTGGCCGTCGGGTCGTCCGCGTCCGCAGCCATCGCCAGGCTCATCAATTCCGCAAACGACCAAACCTTCACCCCTGAATCGGCTTCTTTGTGGCGTCTTTCTCCGTGTTCCTCTGTGTCCACCGTCGTGAGTTCTTGTCTATTTTCTTCACGACTAACCGAGACAACCTGCTTCAAGTGAGGCAACTGGTCCAATCCGTCCGCCAGCAGCAGCTTACTGAGATCCGCCTCGGCAATCGCGACACTTGCCGTGCAGTCATTCAAAATCGCTCGCTGCTCATCAAGGCGCAGCGCCATGTTGATGGGAACCGCAATCGCGCCGGAAGAGCAGATCGCAATGAACGCGGCAATCCACTCCGGTGAATCATTAAGCAGCAACGCCACTCGCTCGCCGCGACCCACTCCTAACTTACCCAAGACTCGCGCCACCCTAAGCGTCTCATGACGCAGCTCGGCGTAACTGAGCTGCTCACACTCATAAAGAATCGCGGTGCGATGGAGTGAACCAGGATTGAAAATGGCTTCGAACAGATTCATTAACACAGAGTTCGCGTGTAGAACGTTGGGATGTAAAAAGGTTTGGGGATTATAATCAGTGGGCTTGTTAAGTTGAAGGCGAGGAGTGCTGTGATGATAGTAGTGCGCCGGACCCTGGTAATTGTCTTTGCAATCCTGGCTGGTGTCCTCACCGCTAATGCTCAGCAGATACAGGCTTACCCGCCGTTTACGCTCGTGATGCAAATTACAAACTACGACGCGAAAGGCGAAGCTCTTTCCAGTCGCACGTGGACCAACTATCACTCAACCAGCGGCGACTGGCGCTCAGTGGGAAATGCCGGCGGCTACGAAGTGGCGACGATCTACCGCCGCCATCATGGTGTGTATACATCGAACGCCAGGACCGGAGTACTGCTGAGGGAGATTGACCACGCACCCGGTTGTCCGATCAGAACTGCCGAACAACTGCGACGTGATCCAAAGTTTGCACGCACTGAGACCGTACTTGGCTTCATGGCCTGTGTCATGAGCGAACGGCTTTCGGTGGGATATTTGATGGAAACATTTTTCGTTCCGGATTTAGGTGGCGGCACGCCTATCAAGCGAATCTATATTTTCGACAATGGGCGCAAGATCGTTGAAGAGCCGATCAGCATCACTCTGGGTGAACCAGCGCCGTCAAACGTCAGTGGTCCCGGTTATCGGCTGATTGAGCAAATACCGGTCTTCAATAAAGAACTGGCCAGCAAAATAATCTCTAAGCCCGATCCGGTTTATCCGTCTGAGGCCCAGGTCCGTCGCATCGACGGTACGGTTTTCGTTTCCGTAGTTGTTGACGAGAGTGGTCGCGTACTCTCGGCCGGTT
>DASWDX010000536.1:0-7761 GCA_036395055.1 Pyrinomonadaceae bacterium
TCCCACTCCACGTCGAATGTGGTTTTGCCGCCCTTCACTGTTCGGGCATTCTTGATTGTCCTTGTTTTGTTTTCCAGCTTTGAAGATAACAATGACCCTCACGCCGAAAGCAAGACTTCTGGCATGGGCTCACCAGACAAGAATGTCCGTGTGCTCGGTACAGAGCTGGCGGGTGTAACTAAAGGAATATCTGTCCTACGCCAGAATCCTATCCAGCGTATACGGCAGCATCTTCCGCCACCAGGGCCAGTCGTGATTTACGTCCGGACCCCAAAGGTCGAGTGTATGCGGAATGCCCTTCTCTTTGAGAATGTCGGATAGATGTCGGCTTCGTTCGGGAACTTCATAGGCGCCCTGTCCGGACATGATGTAGATAGCGTTGGCTTGTTTGAGAATTGGCAGGTAGTGCTGGTCCTGCAGGTTGGGAAGATAGTCGGCAGGATTATTGAAATACACGTTGTCGTCGTAGAAGCCTTTCAGGTAGGAGCGCACATCGTAGCTGCCGCTCATCGCAATCACGCCGCGAAATAAATCCGGATGTTTGAAATAGGCGTTGGCGGCAAGAAAGGCGCCGAGGCTGGCTCCGGTAGTCAATGGTTTGGCATTGTTATCACCTGAATCCTGGCGGATTAATGGCAACAGTTCATCTGTTATGTAGCGATCGAAACGCGTTAACAATTCCGCCTTCATATAAGGAGGCATCTGTTCATTAAGCAGACTGTACTTGTTGACGCTGTTTATGGAGTAGGCTCGGATACGGCCGCTGTCGATGTGCGGGCGTATGGCATCCACTAAATGAAATCGTTCATATTCGAGATAGTCAGCCGCCGCAGTTGGAAACATTAATAGTGGCTGGCCGGCATGACCATAAGCGACTAGAGGCATCTCGCTGCTTAAGTTTTGGCTGAACCAGGTTGTTATTCGACGTTCCATTAAGACCTTTCTATGACAGTCTACTGCAGGACAGATAAGACAATGCTCATCCGTACACCCAGCGCCAGGGCACGACTTGTTAAGAAACGTATTGCTGTCGTTTTTGCAGTGCGAGATATTCTCGCAGTTTGTGATTGAGCGCAAGCTCCACCGGCCGAAAGGTCAACGCATTTCTAAGAACGCTGCCTTGACGCTCTCCAGGTCATCTGTTATAAAAATTTCTTCGCGCCCGTTCCTGTTTATTTGATGCGAGGACGCTATTCCGCAGTAGCTCAATGGCAGAGCATCCGGCTGTTAACCGGAGGGTTGTAAGTTCGAGTCTTACCTGCGGAGCCAAATAGGACGAAGGTCGCTGGAATCACCACCAGCGGCCTTTTCTCTTTGCCACGCAGTATTGGTAACGGCAAGCAGATCAAATGGTTGGCGAAACGTAGCGGTTAGAGTCTGATCCTTCCAAGTCGAGTTCGAACACACAAAATCGAGCAATCGTCGCTTTTCGCTTGGATTCTGTTTTTCAAATTTTTTCAAATAGGAAATAGGCCTTTTTCGAGCGTTCTAGTAGACGCACACCGTCTTGAAAATAGTTATGATTTGAGTCTTGGTGTTCGGCCATTTGATCCGTCAAACGCTTTTTCGCTTGCCGCCACTCGTGCGCCTTGTGTTTAAAAAAGGCGGGCTCAATAAAACCGTTGAGGCGATCTTCATAAAGCTTATCAAGTCGATTCTGACTCTTGCTGTGCTCTGCTTGGAGTCGAGCGATCGCCTCATCCCTGAATCGCCTCTCGTCTGTGTGGCTTTGATAAGGCGTCAGTAACCCAATCCATAACTTCATCGTCGAAGACCAGGAGCAAATCAGCAAAGCACTTTACCAAAACCTCTTCACGAGCATTTGGGTTCCTGACATTTTCCCTTGTTCGCGGGGCAGTGATAGTAAACGTACTTGCCCTTTTTCTTTTCGGCTACGAGCGAACAACCACAATGCCCACAACTAACCAACCCGAGAATGCAAACTCATGTTTCGTCACCTTCTGCTTGGCGGTGAACCATCCCTCGAGTAGACTTCGGTGGCATGGCGACCTGCATAGTTTCTTACCTAGATACGAAATTCAGATCGGACTTTGGACTTGCTCTTACGGTCCAAAGCGTTGGCGATATTCAGTCGAAACGATGAACGCCTTGACCATCTCCGCGCTCACGAAGTTGCCGTTGTGCTCATTGAGCTTCTGCAGCCAGAAGTCGTAACCCGTGTGGTCCGTATCCGGCACTGCATTTGGATCGCGACGCAGGTAGCCAAAGTACTGCATCAACACAAACGCTTTGTTTGTTTCCTGCTGCTGCAGCACCTGATTCTCAGCCACTCGCCGCAACGCTCGCGCGCGCGCCGCCGTGTCTGCGCTTGTCGGTGCTCCGCCAAACTCGTCGATGATCGACGTGCGCTCTGCAGGCGTCGGCGTGATGACCGTGTTCGTGAACTGCTTGTCTACAAAATCCGCGGGCGTCATCGTGGTTGGATACGCCGCCACAAAACCTGGCCGGGTAACAAAGTCCTGCGTGAACGCCACCTTGTTGTTCTCGAGCTGCTGCTGCCAGTTCCCTACACCCACCAGTACGTCGTTGCCAATTTGCTGCGTGTCCGCAAGAAACTCGATGAACTTCACGATCGGCACCTTAATTACGTGAGCCGTGCCCCCGATGACTGATGTTCCATCTGCGTCCCCGTAAGCAGATTTGTAAATACGCTCAACCAGGTAGCCAGTCTCCTGAAACTCGATCGAGAGGTAAAACGCGGCAGACACATTGATCCGTTTTATGTCGATGCACGTGGCATCCGTGCCGCAGTCGGTGATCTGGCCACTCCAAAAGGCGAGCCCGGCAGCGTCAGGCTCGCGGTTGAGGAAGTCGAGGTAGTGTTGGCGGACGAAGAACTCGGCTTGATCAATGGGATTCGCACCATTCGCATCGCTATTGTCAGTGATGGTGACCGTGGCTACTGCGGTATCCAATGTCGCCCCAACGGGATTAGACAGGGTAACGGTGAATGTCTCGCTACCTTCAGCGTAGGAGTCATCCACAAGCAGCACCGCGATTGTTTTGGAAGTATCGCGAGCGGCAAAATTGAGTTTTCCGAGGGCAGTGATGTAATCACAACGAGAGGAAGCGCGGCCGTTGAAGACATTGCATTTTTGCGCGGCGGCTGAATCACCGGAGGCGAAGTCTACGGCAATCGATCTGCTCGTTGCTGCTGACAAGTTAACCGTGAGCACAGCCTGGCTCGCACCCTCGTTGACGCTAATGCTACCGATAGACAAAGACGGCACGGTGTCGTGGTCCTGAATCGTAATTATTAAATCACTCGCGGCGCCAAGCGAATCGACTGTGGGTGCATTACGAAGTTTCACAATGAAGGTTTCGTCGCCCTCGGTAATTGCATCGTCAGTAATTTGAATATTAAAGCTCTTGCTGGTCTCGCCGTCATTGAAAGTCAGAGTGCCCGCGGCAGCGGCATAGTCCTGACCCGCGGTAGAAGTGATGTCGGCAGTTGAATAATCAACCGTCAAGCTGCCGCTACTACCCCCGGTGCGAACGACATTCACGGTGTAGGAACCAACGTCTTCAATAACCTTGGCCGAAGTTACCGCAAACTGCACGCTTCCCGCGGCCGCGCTCGCATTGCACGAAGAGAACTCAGACGTATTACCGTTGGGGTCGGTAGCGGTCGCCGTAATGACACGTCCTGCCGCCAACGGAATAGGTAGCGTCGCGAAGAAGGTTACGTTGCCGCTCGCGTCTGTGGGGATTCCGATGGCGCTTTGACCGAACTGCTGGGCGCCCTCCCCATAGCCGGAGGCATCGCAACTGCTGTTCGAGTAAAAATTGATGGTGAAGCTCGTGTTCGGCGTGCTGTTGAGTGTGCCGGCAATCGTCGTTTCACTGCTGTTCCCGGTGACAGAAGTAATCACTGGAAAGTTCTGAAAGTTGTTATAACCGAAATCGCTGTCGCCGGGATCGTTTGGCGTTACGCCGTCTCCCCCCAGATCGATGCCCAACAGTCCGTTGGAGAAGATGGCATTACTCCTCATGGAATTCCGGATGACGCTGAATGGATTTCCGGTCATTAAGATTCCGTTGCCATGATTGTAAGCAATCGTGTTGGGTTGGCCCACAGTGGTTCCACCGATTCTATTGCCGGACGCCTGCGCCTCAATTTGAATTCCCTCGCCGGCATTGCCCAATGGTTTTGTCCCGGTGATGTCAGTGCCAATGAGGTTTCCCTGAATCTGACTATTACGCGAGTCACCGCTAATGAGCATTCCGTGTGAGCGATTTCCTGAGATGACATTGCGGGCGTTTGGAACAGCGCCACCAATCGTATGCCCCAGGCTGGCACCGGAGTTGAGCCAAATACCAAAGTAGTTGCCAAGCGCAACTGTTCCCGTTACGTCGGTGCCAATCAAATTACCTTGAATGGTTGAGCCGGCGGAAGTTGCTGACTGTACGAAAAGCCCCGCGTTGTTGGTATTGCCGGAAATCAGATTACCGGCGCCGCTCGCCGTGCCTCCGATCGTATCGCCACCGTTGCCGCCGCAAAAAATACCGCCCGAGACGTTGCCGAGAGCAGCGGCGCCCGTGGCTGTGGTGCCGATGTAGTTACCCTGAATCAGCGTATTAACGGATGCAGTAGACGCAAAAATTCCGTAGCCGTTTCCGGAGATGACATTGCGGGAGGCGGGTGCCGTACCCCCTATCGCCGTGCTGTTGCTGAAGGAGATGTTTATGCCGTCGCTGTTCCCCAGCGCTTGAGCACCGGCAGAATTAGTGCCGATAAAATTTCCCTCGATGAGATTACCCGTAATTGTCGTGGTTGAAATTCCGAGGGAGATACCGCTGCCGGGAAAACGATTTATCACCAGACCCCGCACGATGCAATTTGAGGCGTTGATGTGGAGGCCTGGATAAAGTGTCCCGCTGCCGCCGAGATTCGCGCCGTTTAACTCGATTAGCAAAACTGCATTGTCACCCGTCGTCACAGTGTTGGGACTTGAACCCGGTTGAGTATAGCCGTCGATAACTACCGAATCAGTTATATCCGGCAAAGGGCTTGCGGGGGTGATAGTACGTACTCCGCCGCCCGGAATGTTAAAGCTGATCGCATCAGCGCCCGCGTTTGCATTTGCATCGAGAATAGCCTGGCGCAGCGACCCAGCGCCGCCTTCATTAGTATTGACGACGGCAAAAGTGTTCGCAGATGCTAACGGCAAAGCGCCACTTGCTGACGCCGCGCCCACAGGATGAACCCTGGCAAGGGATGCGATTGCCACTAAGGCGCAAATGAAGACGATACCAAGCGCATATCTACGCGTGCGAGAGGCGAGGAATGACAGCATATAAACTCCTTGTTAACCGTGACTTTAACTACTGCAAGGATTAAAAGACGGGATTGCTACGCTAAGTGTATAACCGACGTCTGGCGACCAGCGATTTGATTTACTCCTGAAGTCGAAAGGAAGAGAGCGCCCGCAAGGGGTCGCCTATTCGACGAGTGCCAAAGGGTAAGTCAACAATTCAAGTTTTGCAATTCTCTTTTAGTAGCGCCGATGTTTGTATAATCCGTGAAACACTAAGCTGGACTTCGGCGGCACGGCGACTTGCATCGTTCCTTACCTAGATACCGAAGGACTACCTTTTCGCGCTGTCCAATCAGAATCCGATGTCGCTCTTCCCGACGGCATAGCTTACGAATGCCAAGCCTCTGCTCGCTTCCCCATTTCCTTTTACCCGCTAAAGTTTTATCTTTCAGCCAACAGGTAACCCCAATTTTTCAACTGCGCAGATAAACATTGAAACCAGTAATACCTTGCCATTTCCAAACCGCGTAGATTAACGTTTCTCACCTGCGTATCGGTGAAAGCTATGCATACCGAAAATCCATCTGAGTCTTCAATGAAATCCGCTGTAGTACTTCTGTTTTTAATTCTGGTTCTTGCCAGCGCAGTCGATTTCCGCGCCGGCGTCAAACCGCAAGACCCGCAGCAAACCCGCAACGACGACACGACTCCGTTGATGCGTGCCTCAGAGGCTGGTCGCATTGAGGATGTGCGCGGACTGTTGAAGAGCGGCGCAGACCCTAATGAAACAATAGACCGTCTTGGCATAACAGCTTTGATGTATGCGGCGGGCCGTGGCCACCTCGAAGTAGTTAAAATCCTTCTAAAGGCCGGAGCGGATCCAAACGCCGCCGGAGGCGTTGTACACGTGGGTTTCTTCAGTGTGATGAATATGGCGATAAATCCGCGGAACAAAAACCGGCTCGAGGTGGTCGACGCTCTTATCGCGGCGGGCGCACTTTTGAACCCACCTCAGTCGTTCCCAGCAGCGCCGCTGTGTGCTGCAGTGAGCGGGCAAGATATTGAAATGATAAAAGCCCTGCTAAAGAGAGGGAGTGATGTGAATTGGGAGAATCAGATTGGCACCACACCGCTTGTGACCGCTGTCCTTACTGCCAAACCAAACGTGGAGATAGTCCGCCTGTTGCTAGATGCCGGCGCTGATCCAAACAAACCGCGACTCTGGATCGGAGAAGATTGCGTCTCGATTTTGAAATCTTTAGACCCGGTGCCCGGCACACCGAGAGATAGAATCAAAGAAGAAATCAGACAGTTAATCATTAGGGCCGGTGGAAAGAAGTACGCCAGGAATTCGCACGGTGAGCCGTGTAAGAATTGAGGAGCTTCAACAGATTCGCTAGCGTCGTCAGTAACCCTCTAGTGTTGAGCAGGTTGGCCACCATGCATAACAGATTCGATTGGGCGTCAATGTCGATCACAATCTTGTCTACATGCACAACCAGACCCACTAAGTTAAGGTCGACGCAAACTTTGGCACACTGCTTGGCTCGCAAAAATTATTAGTGGTAAGATTCGCTCGGTTTCACTCTCCCAATTTCCCAATCCTGGAATCAACTCTGCAGTAGGCGTCTTGCGGTCGTGCAAGCGACGGCTAGACAACTAAATGCTGTCAACGAACAAGGGGTATCTCTATGACCATAGAAGAACTCGAACAAATTGAAGACCGCGCACGGCGCGCAGTGCCTACCGATCCGGAAATAATATTGCGTTTGACTGCTCACCTCCGTGACGTCTTGCAGCAGAAGGCTAACGCTGAAGCGGTTACGGCGCTAGCAGTGAGCAAGGCCGGCTTGAAATCCGGCTATGCGAGGTTAGAACAGACTCAAGTTTATCGGGGACCTTCGCCCTGATAAGGTCATAGCCTGACGGATTGTATTTCGATGCATGCGATGTGAGAGCGAGGCGTCAGCGACATATTGACGCACGATGATCACTTCCGTAAGGAAGGCTTCACCGTGCTGCTCTGACGAGTGCTAGCCAGCTAATGAAACTTGCCGCAGAAGGTCAAGGATGATCTTCATCTCCACCGTCGGCGCCAAGAAAAGTTTGCGCAGAGTGTCCAGTGTGGGGAGCCAAAATCTCTTAGCAAACTAAAAGAAAAGGCCACTGATGAGAGTGGCCTTTAGTCTTTTGTGACGTGGAATGTGACGTAACCCCTGGCCCTTCACTTCTGAGCTTGAAAACTCTGTTTCGTGGTCCACGACCTGGAAAGATCCAGAAAACCTTACTTGATCCATTCTGAGCCTACCCTAAAGTCCCGCAGCCACGCGCCGATGGCATCAACGAGGAAATACAAACCCAGGGCCACCAGAAAGATTGCAAACAGAAGAATGACCCATGATGACTTGCCGCGGGCTTTATAGGTTCTAAGCGTGGTCCACGCAGCACCACCTAACAGAATTATGCCTGCCAACATCTCCAG
>DASWDX010000537.1:0-5563 GCA_036395055.1 Pyrinomonadaceae bacterium
GTGAAATTGCTGGTTCCCTGTGGCACGACGGGCGAGAGCGCCACGATGACTGAGGAGGAAGATCAGCGCGTCATCAAACGGACAATTGAGCTGGCGCGCGGTCGCGCGCGCGTGATTGCCGGAACCGGCAGCAACTCAACCGCCTCTGCTATTGACAACTCGCGGATCGCCGGGGATCTCGGAGCTGACGCCGTACTCGTAGTCGCGCCTTACTACAACAAGCCGACTCAGCAAGGTCTGTATGCTCACTTTCGCGCGATTGCAGCGGCCGTCGAACTTCCGATCGTTATTTACAACGTTCCTGGTCGCACCTCCTGCAACATCTCCGCGGACACCACCCTGCGACTGGCGCGCGATTGTGAAAACATCGTGGCGGTTAAGGAAGCGTCAGGAGACTTGGCGCAGATCATGGAAATCCTGCGCCAACGGCCCGACGGGTTCCGCGTATTTTCAGGCGACGATGCTCTAACATTTCCGATGATCGCGTTGGGTGCTGAAGGGCTGATTTCCGTGGCTTCAAACGAAGCGCCGGAGTTGATGGCGCGGATGGTGGATCTGGCGCTCGAGGGAAAATGGAATGAAGCACGCGAACTACACTACCGCCTCTTGCCGCTGATGGAAGTTAATTTTATCGAGTCGAGTCCCGGCCCGGTCAAAGCCGGTCTCGCCATGATGAACTTGATCGGAGAAAACTACCGCCTGCCTCTGGTTCCTATCCAGGAAAAAAGTCGCGCGCAACTTCGCGTAGTGCTTGCTGAGCTTGGACTACTAACACCCCAGGCTGGCTGCCCGCCTGGGGACTCCGTTTTGAAGGAAGCATCTCATGCCGCTACGTGAAGCGATTGAAGCAATCAGCTCTCGCGACGGAAGTCAATTCTCGGCTGAGGATCGCGCAATATTTGCCCAGTTCAAGGACGAGTTGAATCGTGGAGAGATCCGCGCGGCCGAACGTCAGCCGGACAGACGCTGGAATGTCAATGTGTGGGTCAAGCAGGGAATCCTGCTCGGATTTCGCATGGGCCAACTCATCGACATGTCCCAGGCACCGCCGCTGCGCTTCTTCGACAAAGACACTTACCCGGTGCGGCCCACAACTGTAGCGGATAACGTGCGCATCGTGCCTGGAGGCTCGAGCATACGCGATGGGGCTTACGTTGCGCCGGGCGTAGTTTGCATGCCGCCGATGTATGTAAACGTCGGAGCCTACGTCGACGAGGGGACAATGATAGACAGTCACGCGCTTGTCGGATCGTGTGCGCAAATAGGCAAGCGTGTTCACCTGTCGGCCGCGGCGCAAATTGGCGGCGTGCTCGAACCAATCGGAGCCGTGCCGGTAGTTATTGAAGACGATGTGCTGGTCGGCGGCGGCTGCGGAGTTTACGAAGGAACGATAGTTCGCGAGCGCGCCGTGTTGGCAGCCGGAACGATTCTGACCGGCTCGACTCCGGTTTACGATTTGGCGCGGGAAAAAATTTATCAGCGCACACCCGACGCGCCGTTGGAGATTCCGGCGGGGGCGGTAGTTGTGCCTGGCTCAAGAAGCGTTCGCGGAGAATGTGGCCAAGCCTGGGGACTCTCGCTTTATGCGCCGGTGATCGTGAAATATCGCGACGAGAAGACGGAACGCGCAGTGCAACTCGAAGACTATTTGCGCTGATGTTGCTTCACGAACTCAAATCAGCCAGACGCGATTGAGTTTCGCGGCTCCGCCGTCCGATGTGCGGTGGTGGCTCTGCCCCACCGGGCGATCACTCTAATTCAACTGGGGCTGCGCCCCTGGATGTGCGGGCGTAGCCCCAAGACTGAGGACATCCTCAGGAAGATCACAGACCTTCCGCATATCGGACGGCGGAGCCGAAAGAATAAACCAAGCTGGCCATGAACCTTGATGCGTTAACACAACGCACAGAATGTTTGAAGCACTTGTCTTATGAGGAAATACGAGATTCATTTGCTATTGGGCTACAGAGATGGCGAGCCGATCGAACAAGAGAAGATTAGGCGCGTTCGTGAGGAACTCGTCGCCATGTTTGGTTCGTTCCTGGCGCCATATCGAAGGACCTGGAAATATGACGGCGTAAAATACATTACGGCATTCAGGTCATCTAGCTAAGCTAATCATGATCGTAAAACTGAAGAAAAAGAGTGCGCGCTACCGAGACCTGACGTTTGCACAACCGTATGTTGTGACTGGCATCGAAGCCGATGATCTCCGCCTCTTGACCGACGCCGGTCGTCCATTCTTATATCCACCTGAGCTGTTTTCATTGGTCGATTCACGAGAACCTGTAGATTGGGTTACTCAGCGGTCTTTGCGGTGTACCATTGCGGCGCCTACGTCCAGAACACACATCGGAAGCTTGTAGCTCAGCGCGAAGATTGGAAGCGGATCGGCAAGTTCTTAATGCGAAATGAAGATGTGACTGAAGGAGGCTCAATTCCGTTGAAACAATTTGAGCCGCCCACGTTTTTGCGTGGAATCGAAAAGAGCCCGATTCGTCAGATCACGGATCGCGCGAAGCCAGGCGACATTAGTTTCGGCCTGGGCGAACCGGATCTTCAAACTCCCGATGTGATTCGCAGGGAAGCAATGCGCGTCATTCAGGAGGAGCAGAACGGTTACACGCTGCAGGCAGGACTGCCAGCGCTGCGCGAACGCGTCGCTCAGGACTATCCACACCTGAATCTCTCGACCGATCAGGTGATAATTACCGCCGGCTCGCAGGAAGCAATGTATCTTGCCTTGATGACGCTGGTCGAAGCGGGCGATGAAGTGTTGATTCCCAATCCCGGCTTTGTCGCTTATCCGACGATTACTCGCATGGCGGGTGGACGTCCAACATTCTATCGACTGCCAGCCAACAGCGATTTCAGTTTTGATTTGGATGATTTCAAACTACGGATCAACTCGAAGACGAAAGTCGTCGTTTGCACCAGCCCTTCCAATCCAACGGGTCGCACCTTGACGAGCGAGGAGCTGCGCGGGATGGCACAAGCGGTGGAGGAGAGCGGCTCCGACGCATTTATCATCAGCGACGAAATCTATCGAGACCTTTACTACACCGGAGAGCGCCCCAGTTCAATTTCGGAGTTCTATCCGCGCACGGTGTTGATCAGCGGCCTTTCGAAATCGATGAGCATGACTGGCTGGCGCCTTGGGTGGATCCTTGGCAACGAAGCTTTGATTCGTGGCGCCCACCTGCTGCATGGCTATGTTACAACCTGTGCTTCAACAATCTCGCAGAAGGCGGCGCTGGCCGCGTGGAGTAATGAAGCGGTTGAAGCGCGCACGCAGATTCGTGGCACTTTCCAGCGACGACGCGATCATCTGTTGGCATTGCTACGCGGCGTGGGACTGCGCTGTGTTACTCCCGAGGGTGCTTTCTATACGATGGTCGACGTCAGTCGCTTTGGCTCGTCCGTCGGAGTTGCAGAAGCTATGCTGGAGGCTGGGGTGGTGACAGTGCCGGGCAACGCTTTTGGCAGCGAAGGAGAAGGTTTTTTGCGCGTTTCGTTCTGCGCTGATTTTTCTGTATTGGCGGAAGGCGTTAAGCGAATGAGCGTGGCGCTGAAGAGTTTGAAAAGAATCAGTGTTTAGGTGTTGTGGTGTGATGGGATTTCGGACGCAAAGGCTCCAGAGGAGCCGAATGTTTATAGAGTCCCGCGCGATACAGGCCTTAGCTCCGTAGGAGGGACATGTCGCCCCTAACGGCTGGAAGACCAAATAGTGGGATTGAGACTATAGATATTTTGTCCCTAACGGGACTTTCAACCCCACAACAACTCTCTGGCCCTTTGCGTTTATTATCTCGTACGATTTGACAACCAATGACTAAAAGATTTCAAGTGGGAATACTTGGCGCTACCGGCATGGTCGGGCAGCGCTTCATTCAGTTGCTGGAAAACCATCCGCAGTTTGAAGTAAGCGCATTGGCCGCTTCGGATCGTTCGCAGGGCAAGAGTTTCCAGGAGGCTTGCACGTGGCGTTTGGCCGGAGGGATGCCGGCCTTTGTGAAATCGATGACGATCGCACCGCCGCAGCCGCCGCTCGACTGTGAACTGATCTTTTCCAGTTTGCCGGGGGACATCGCGCGCGCGAGCGAAGGAGCGTTTGCTCGCGCGGGTTTTCCAGTAATTAGTAATTCTTCGGCTTTTCGAATGGATGGTGATGTGCCGTTGCTGATTCCCGAAGTGAATCCCGAGCACCTCGCCTTGCTTGATGTGCAAAGAAAGAACCACAGCGGGCAACAGGGCTTCATTGTCACGAATCCAAACTGCTCGACGATCATGCTGGCTCTCGCATTGGCTCCACTGCATCAAAAATTTGGCGTGAGCAGCGTGGTCGCCACCACCATGCAGGCATTGTCCGGCGCCGGCTATCCGGGCGTTGCTTCACTTGCCATCAGCGATAACGTGTTGCCTTTCATCGAAGGAGAAGAAGAGAAGATCGAACAGGAGACCATGAAGATTCTTGGTACATTCAAAGGCACGAGGATCGAAGAGGCCCCGATGGCAGTAAGCGCGCAGTGCCACCGCGTTAACGTGACGGATGGTCATCTGGCTGCTGTGCGCGTGAAACTGCTTCGCCCGGCCAGGATTGAAGACGTTAGCGCAACGCTCGCATCGTTCAGGGCGTTGCCGCAGGAGTTGCATCTTCATTCTGCGCCGGAACGTCCCATCATTGTGCGCGAAGAATTGGATCGTCCCCAGCCGCGTTTGGATCGCGACGCCGGAAGTGGAATGACCGTCAGCATAGGCCGCCTGCAATCTGACAATGTGCTCGATTATCGCTTTGTGGCGCTGAGTCATAACACGATCCGAGGCGCTGCCGGCGCTGCAATACTCAACGCCGAGCTATTGATCGCTGTGGGAAAATTGATATGAAAAAGCTTATCTGCCTGACGCTTCTGCTGGGCTTCATTGCGCCTGGCTTTGCACAGAAAGTAAAAGAAACGTCCGCGTTGCAATCGATGGTTGATACTGAGCTCGCCTTCGCCAGGATGTGTGAAGAGCGGGGCATACGCCCGGCGTTTATGGCGTTCATTGCAGATGATGGAATTTTGTTTCGACCCACGGCGGTCAAAGGCAAAGAGTGGATGACAGAACATCCGTTGCCATCCTCAGACAAGCGTCCCTTGCTCAGTTGGCAACCGACGTTTGCAGATATTGCGCTCGCAGGAGACCTGGGATACACGACTGGGCCATGGGAGTATACGGCGGACATTCACGACGCCAAGCCGATTGCTTTCGGAAACTTCCTGACGGTGTGGAAAAGACAGCCGGATAGATCGTGGAAATTTGTGATTGACCTCGGCATCTCCAATCCGCAGCCGGAGCAAGTAGCAACACCGTGGCAACTGCCGAGCGACTACCAGCAGATTTCCAGGTTTGGTAGCACCAGGAATATTAAGGCAGACACAAAAGCGCTGCTGGAGCGCGAGCGCGAATTCTCGCGCGCCTCAGTAACGCGCGGTGCGCAGAAAGCTTTTGAAGACTATGCAGCGAGTGACGTGCGTATGTTTCGTAATGGCCAACTGCCGATTGCCGGCAAAGCCGCCGCCGC
>DASWDX010000538.1:0-19017 GCA_036395055.1 Pyrinomonadaceae bacterium
TGGTGCAGGGGGTAGGATTCGAACCTACGTAAGGCGTTAGCCTGCCGGGTTTACAGCCCGGTGCCATTAACCACTCGACCACCCCTGCATATCCTGCCAAGTGCTTAGTGGAGCCGGCGAAGGGACTTGAACCCCCGACCCTCTGATTACAAATCAGATGCTCTACCAACTGAGCTACGCCGGCCCGCTATAGACTACAAATAGCGCATTCCGACAAAATGCTGATACTACCAACCCACATGCGAAAACGCAAGTCGCAGTCAGAATTACAGATATCATAGCACTTGCACGCAAAAAGAACGCGCCCGCTTTCATCAATTACAGTTTGTGAATCCGGCTGATTGAGAACGAACCGCGCTTGCGCGTAAAGACTCGAACCGAGAAAAACTAATCGTGGACCACTGGAATGACTGTCTCGCTCGGCTGCTCAGGGACGTAGTGCGCCCGCTTATTTGAGAGGATGGATCGATAAAACGATCGGAAGTAACCATACATCGAAAGGCAGGACGAGATCACAACTAACCAGAGCATCGCTCGCCCGGCCGTATAGAGCAGTACCTGCCAGTCGCTTGTGGTAGTGGGGTCTCGTCCGAAAAGATGCTGCCATGCAGCACGTAACTCCGGAACAGACCAAAACTCAATCGCGGGAAAGGGCAGGCCGAAATTTTCCACCGGAGGTTTGCCGGCAACACTTGAAACAATCAGCAGCGCCACGGTCAAGACCTGAACCAGCATCTTAAACTTCCCCATCTTCGATGCTGAGATCACCACACCATCAGCAGCCGCAATTGAACGCAAGCCCGTCACAGCAAACTCTCGACCGATGATTATCACCACGGCCCATGCCGGTGCCAGCTGATTCTCAACCAGTGAGATTAGCGCAGCGGAGATCAACAGCTTGTCTGCGATCGGATCAAGCAGTTGACCCAAACGCGTAACCTGATCCCGACTGCGGGCGAAATGTCCATCGAGATAGTCAGTCAACGCAGCCCCCAGAAAGAGAGCGACGCCGAAGATGTGGCGCGGCAACCCAAACCAGTTTTCTGAAAACGGCGTGAGCAGGACAACGACCAGAAGCGGAATTATGAAGATACGCAGTAGCGTTAAGCTGTTTGGAAGATTCACACCGGTTACGCCTCGGAGAATAGAGCGTTCAACTTAGAACAGCGAGCAGTTAATGGCAGTGTAGGTCTCGCCTGAAAATCGTGTCAAGGCCGACAACTTTGCTGCCGCTGCAGGTTGGATAACAACCTTTGGCCTGCGCGATTATCCATCAGCAGCCTCAAAGGCTGGACTCTGAACTTGCAGCCTGAAACTGCAATCAGTATCTCAAATTTTGGCAACTTGCCGCTGATCATTCGGTGGGCTAGAATGACTGGTTCGCCACCCCCTTATATTCGCATCCGTAGTGGCCAGCGTGGTTTTCATCAGCAGTCTTAGCAAATGACACTCGATCGCATCACAGTAAGAGGAGCGCGCCAGCACAACCTCAAGAACATCAACGTAGAGATACCTCGGGATCGATTCACGGTAATCACCGGACTGTCCGGCTCCGGCAAGTCTTCACTTGCCTTCGATACAATCTATGCAGAGGGTCAGCGCCGTTACGTTGAATCGCTCTCCGCTTACGCGCGGCAATTTTTGGATCAACTGGAAAAGCCTGACGTCGATTCGGTTGACGGCCTTTCACCCGCAATCTCTATTGAACAAAAAACAGTCTCACGCAGTCCTCGCTCAACCGTGGGCACGGTTACAGAGATCTACGACTACATGCGCCTGCTGTTTTCCTCAATAGGACAACCGCACTGTCACAAATGTGGAGCGGCCATCACGAGACAAAGCGTTGAGCAGATTGTCCAGAATGTTCTCGGCCTCGCTGAAGGTGAAAGGGTCATGATCCTGGCGCCAATCGTGCGCGGCCGTAAGGGTGAGTTCAAGAAAGAATTGGAGAAACTTGCTAAGGATGGCTTCCTGCGAGCTCGAGTCGATGGCGAACTGTTGTCGCTTGACGAAGAGATAAAGCTGGATAAGCGACGCAACCATACGATTGAAGCAGTGGTCGACCGGCTATTGATCAAGCCCGGGATTAAGGAACGTCTTTCGGAATCAGTTCGCACAGCGCTGAAACTCACCGGCGGCGCGGTGCTTGTCGCGGTAGTCGATGGCGAAGAAAAACTTTACTCGGAACGGATGGCTTGCGTGATTTGCGGTATCAACGTCCCCCCGCTCGAGCCGCGATCGTTCTCGTTCAATTCCGCTTACGGCGCCTGCAAACGTTGTCACGGGTTGGGCACAATCCTCGAAGTTGATCCAACCAAGTTGATTCCTGATGCCAATAGTGCCGCCGACAAACTCACCTTTATGGGACCGGCTGACAAACAGGGATCGGCATATCTGAAGAGTGCGCTGCTCGCCGTCGCGAAACATTTCAATGCAGATGTGAAACGGCCATTTGCTGAACTGCCCAAGGAAGTTTGCGACGGCTTCTTCCATGGTGTTAGTGGGCAGTTAACCTTTCGTCAGGGCCTTTACTCTTATCAAAGCCCATGGAAGGGTGCCTTGCGCTGGCTGCGAGATCGACTTAATGAAGGCCCCTCCGAAAAAGTCAGAACTACCTTAGAAGAACTCGTTTCGCCGTCAATCTGTCCCGACTGTAAAGGCAGGCGCCTCAGGTCCGACTCGCTCTCCGTGCGTTTGGGCGGCCGGGGCATCGCGGAATACACCGCCCTACCAATCGAGGATTCCGTCGCTGCATTTGACGCCATAAAATTGAATGCTCGCGAGGACCAGATTGCCGGTCAGATCCTTCGCGAAATAAAAAATCGTCTGCGCTTTTTGGAAAGCGTTGGCCTGGGCTATCTCACACTTGACCGTCCATCTTCCACGCTTTCAGGCGGCGAAGGACAACGCATTCGTCTGGCTACACAAATTGGCTCGCAGCTTCGTGGCGTCCTTTATGTCCTCGATGAGCCTTCGATTGGGCTGCACCCTCGCGACAATCAAAAACTGCTCGACACCTTGACGGCCTTGCGCGATTTGGGCAACACCGTGCTCGTCGTGGAGCATGACGAAGAAACTATTCGCCGCGCCGACCACGTGGTGGACCTCGGGCCAGGCGCCGGCGCTCACGGTGGTGAACTGGTAGCTCAGGGGACCGCTGCGGATGTCGCCAACAATCCTCGCTCGATCACCGGGCTTTACATCAGCGGCTTGAAAAAGATTGAAGTGCCATCCGATAGACGGACGCCCAATGGTAAGTACCTCATAGTTCACGGAGCGCGTGCCAATAACTTAAAAGAGATTGACGTTTCGTTTCCCCTCGGGTTGTTGACGGTGATTACTGGAGTGTCGGGTTCGGGCAAATCGACGCTGGTGGGCGACATTCTCTATCCCGCGCTCGCACGTCATCTCCACGGCTCGCTGTCGCAGTCTGGAGCCTGCGCAGCCATCGAGGGATTGGAATATGTCGACAAGGTCATCGAGATCGACCAATCGCCTATCGGCCGTACGCCGAGATCCAACCCGGCAACATACACCGGGCTGTTCACACCGCTGCGAGAGCTTTATGCCATGCTGCCGGAGTCTCGCGAACGTGGCTACAAACCGGGACGATTTTCCTTCAATGTCAAAGGCGGTCGCTGTGAAGGTTGCGAAGGTGATGGCATGAAGCGAATCGAGATGAACTTCCTGCCTGACGTTTACGTCCTCTGCGACGTCTGTCGTGGCGCTCGTTATAACCGCGAAACGCTTTCAGTAAAATATAAGGGCAAGTCGATCGCTGAGTTGCTCGACACGACCGTTGAAGAAGCGTTGCCCCTGCTGGAAAACGTTCCGCAGATTCAGCAAAAACTGCAGACGTTGCTCGACGTGGGGCTCGGTTACCTCAAACTGGGGCAATCCGCTACTACGCTCTCCGGCGGCGAAGCGCAGCGGATTAAGTTAGCCAAGGAATTGTCAAAGCGCGCAACCGGACGCACGGTGTACATGCTCGACGAACCGACCACGGGTCTTCATTTTGCCGACGTGCATAAGCTACTCGATGTCCTTCAGCGGCTCGTCTCGATGGGTAACACGATCATTGTGATCGAGCATAATCTCGACGTTATTAAGTCTGCCGACTACATCATCGACCTTGGTCCGGAAGGCGGCGAACACGGCGGGCGCGTAGTTGCCGCAGGCACGCCGGAAGAGGTTGCGCGTTCGCGCCGATCACATACTGGCCACGTGCTCCGGCCGTTGCTCAATGGCCGCTTCGTTAAAAACGGTGACGGCAATCCTCGCCGCGAAGACAAGAAGATCGCGTGATATACTCCTGCCCGCTGCTGACCGCAAAACATGTCAATCTATGATGATAATTTGCGCCCTCTAAAGTTGGACGCCGTAAAGACCTATCCGCTTACTTCGCGCCCGAGTAAGGTTTCACTCGACGATTTTGCCAGTCCAGTCAAAGACGATGCTTCGCTTAAAGATTTTCTCGCCGGTCTCCCAAACATTCTGGCGGTACAAAGTTTAAGAGAACTTGCCGGCCATATGCGTCGCGCGCGCGAATTGCAAAAACCGATTATCTGGGGCATGGGCGGTCACGTAATCAAAACCGGACTCGGACCCGTGATCATCGATCTGTTGGAGCGAGGTTTTGTCACTGCCATCGCAGCCAATGGCTCAGTGCTCGTCCACGATGCCGAGATCGCAATGGTAGGTTCGACTTCCGAAGATGTCGATGCCACCCTCGGTGAAGGCGCGTTTGGCGGCGCCGAAGAAACTGGCCAGCTTTTGAACCGCGCCGCACAGGAAGGCGCGACTGAGGGACTCGGGCTTGGCGAAGCAACCGCTTGCGCACTGCTGGCCCTCAATCCAAAACATGCAGACTACTCTTTGCTGTGCAGCGCCTATCAATCGCAAGTCCCTTTCACCGTTCATCTGACCATCGGCGGCGACATCGGTCATTTTCACCCGCAGGCCGACGGCGCCGCATTAGGAGCAACCACGCATACTGACTTTAGATTGCTCGCTGAGCTGGTGCGGCGAATGGACGGTGGCGGAGTTTACTTAAACATCGGATCGGCAGTTACTTTACCCGAAGTGTTTTTAAAGGCCGTTACCCTTGTACGCAACCTCGGCCATGGACTTACCGACATCACCACCGCTAACTTCGACTTCATACAATCCTACCGGCCGCTTACGAATGTAGTTCGCCGTCCCACCGCAAACGGCGCCGGACAGGGCTACTCGATTACCGGCCATCACGAGCTCATGCTGCCGCTCCTGGCTGCAGAGCTAATCTGCGGGCCCCAGGGAGTAATTGGTTCCTGAGCGAGCCTGAGTGCTGCCGCCAAACGCAGAATCTAGACCCCCTAACCCTGCCCGGAAATTTTTCTTCTTTTGAAACGTTGACAACATCGCAGGCTTTGGATTATTCTCCAAATTGAAATCGGTTTTCAATTTCATTACGGATTTTTGCCTTTTATCCACACCCGGTTCCACTAGAGGAGCAACATGCAAGCAAAAGCCGTATTCACACTTTTCGTTAGACCTTCCTGCAGCCTGCTGCTTGTGGGGGCTTTCCTTTATGCGGCCCAGGCCGGCGAAATAGTCACGCAATCTCAGTTGCGCGGCAAAGTGGTGGATCCAAACCATGCTGCCGTGGCCGGAGTCAAAATCACCGCCTCAAGGAATGGCCGAACCGACTATTCCACGCTGACCGACGCGAATGGAGAGTTTTCCATCTTACTCGAGCCCGGCGAATACACGTTGAGCCTTTCAGCGGCTGGCTTTGCGGAAGCGTCGTTAACCGTTCGCTCTAAGCCAACCAGCTTTGAACCGTTAGAGATCGTTCTCCAGCTTGCCGGGTATAGTGCCACAGTCACGATTACCGACATGGCCGGCTACGACACCGTTACTACCAGCAGCGCTACGAAAACGCTCACTGCACTGCGCGACGTGCCGCAATCAATCACAGTGGTATCGCGGGAGGTGATTGAGGACCAGGCAATGCAAAGTATCGCCGACGTCGTCCGTTATATTCCCGGTATCACTGCCATTCAAGGAGAGAACAACCGCGATCAGATTGTGATTAGAGGAAATAGTTCATCTGCCGACTTCTTTCTTAATGGCGTTCGTGACGACGTTCAGTACTACCGCGACCCGTACAACCTGGATCGGGTCGAGGCTTTGAAGGGACCCAACGCCATGATCTTCGGCCGCGGCGGTGGTGGCGGTGTGATCAATCGCGTGACCAAACAGGCGGGATTTGCTTCGTTAGGAGAGTTGACATTTCAAGGCGGATCTTACAGCAACAAACGGATCCTGGCTGATTTCGATCGACCGTTCAGTAACCGATTTGCCTTTCGCGTTAACGGCATGTACGAAAACTCTGGCAGCTTCCGCAAGCATGTTGATCTTAACCGCATCGGCATAAACCCAACCTTGACCATCGTCGCCGGCAAGCAAACTCAGATCAGACTTGGCTATGAACACTTTCGCGATAACCGAACCGCCGATCGTGGCATTCCTTCGTATCGTGGCCATCCATCGGATGCCAATATTTCAACCTTCTTTGGTAATCCCGACCTTAGCTTCGTGCACTCTCGTGTGAATCTTGTTTCCGCCGTCATCGATCATCAGGTCGGCAACCTCAACATTCGAAATCATACGCTGTTCGGCGACTACGATCGCATGTATCAAAACTTTGTTCCCGGCACAGTGAACGCAGACGAGACTCGCGTCAATCTTTCCGCCTATAACAATGCGACGCGCCGCCGTAACATCTTCAACCAAACTGATCTTACTTATGCCGCGAAAACCGGTTCACTGCGACACACACTTTTAGGCGGAACGGAATTCGGCCGCCAGATATCGCATAACTTTCGCAACACGGGCTTCTTCAACAACACGACAACGGTGATCTCTTTACCTTTTGTAAGCCCTACTATCGATACTCCGGTTACTTTTCGTCAGAATGCGACTGATGCCGATAATCGAGTACAGGCTAACATCGCTGCGACCTATGCTCAGGACCAGATTGAATTATCCCCAAAAGTTCAGGTGCTTGCCGGAATCCGCTTCGATCATTTCCACCTGCGCTTTCACAACAATAGAAGTGGTGAGGACTTAGCTCGCGTCGACGCTTTGCTCTCACCGCGTTTGGGAATTGTTGTCAAACCAAGCGAATCCCTATCGCTCTATGGTAGTCACAGTGTGTCTTACCTGCCGAGCTCCGGCGACCAATTCTCTTCGCTGACAGCAATCACGCAGACGCTTAAACCGGAAAAGTTTGCCAACTACGAATTCGGCGCGAAATGGGACATTCGTCAATCTCTTTCGCTGACGGCGGCGGTCTATAAATTGGATCGCACCAATACTCGGGCAATCGATCCGAACAACCCCGCAAAGGTTGTGCAAACGGGTAGCCAGCGCACGAAAGGATTCGAAGCAGGACTAAACGGTACGATTACGCGCGCCTGGAAGGTAGTGGGAGGTTATTCATACCAGGATGGCCGCGTCACCTCCGCGACGACAGCGGCTGCAAAAGGAGCCCGCTTAGCTCAGGTCCCGCGTCACACCTTTTCGCTGTGGAACACTTACGTGTTCGCGAGGAAGTGGAGAGCGGGCGTGGGGGTTATTCATCGCTCGGATATGTATGCCGCGATTGACGACAAGGTCGTTCTTCCCGGCTACACTCGAGCGGATGCAGCGTTGTACTTTACGGTCAGTGAAAAGATCGGTCTTCAGGCAAACTTTGAAAATGTGTTCGATAACAAATACTTCATCAACGCGGACGGCAACGACAACATTTCACCGGGTTCCCCTCGCGCCGCTCGTGTAGCGTTGACCTGGAAGTTCTAGCATTCCCTTATTCTCCCGCAAAAAAACCGGACCTTGCGCGTTACATTTATCAGAGCCTCTAGGCTATAATCCGACTCCCAAAGAGGAGCCGACTTAGCGAATAAGTAAGAGGTTTTTTGGAAAACTGGATCGCAAAGGTCAACGGTATCAATGCAGCCTGAGAAACTAGCCCATTTTAGAACACTACTTGTCGCCGAGCTCGGTAAGCACAACGCGCACATTCGCGAGGATCAGGCAGCTGCACTCGAAGCCTCAGATAATGACGTCAAAGATACTGTCGACCTTTCGGTGCAGGACGTAAACAAGGAGCTTGCCTTGCGCCTCGGTGAACGCGAATCGCAGATGCTTGCCGATATAGATCAAGCCCTTTTTCGAATCAAGGAGGGTACCTACGGCATTTGCGCTCGATGCGGGAAGTTGATCGATGAACGCCGCCTGGAAGCTCTGCCTACTGCCCGCTACGACGCTGCTTGTCAGGCTTTGATTGAAAGCGCGAACGGTGACGACGAACACGCCACGCTCTAAACCTAAGTCCAAAGTCCAAGGTCCAAAGTCCAAGGTCTGTTTTGCGAAGACTGAAATCCTTCGCTAGAGAATCCCATTACAATCTACGTCGATCATCAAGCTTGCAATCCAGGAGTCCAGTCTAGCTAAACAGACTTTGGACCTTGGACTTTGGCCCTTGGACTAGGCCTTGGGATGCGCCTTGTCGTAAACCTGAATTAATTTTTCCATGGAAACGTGCGTGTAGATTTGCGTCGTTGAGAGGCGAGCGTGCCCGAGGAGCTCCTGAATGTCGCGTAAGTCGGCCCCACTGTCGAGCAGGTGAGTGGCGAACGAATGGCGCAGCGCGTGGGGACTGATGTCGTATCTTCCGGCACAGATGCGTATGTACTTTTCAACCACACGGCCCACCGAACGTGTAGTTATTCGGGTTCCCTGATAGTTGAGAAACAGTGGCTCCGGTTCTCGCTCCGAAACAGGTGCCGCATCCAGGAATTTTTCGCGGACCTCCAGATACATTTTTAGAGCTGCCAGCGCCGGCTCGCCAAAAGGCACGATGCGTTCCTTGCGTCGTTTTCCTGTCACCCGAATCAGCCGGTTCTTGAAATCGACATGGCCGAGATTTAATTTGGTCAACTCCGCTACACGCACCCCTGTCGCGTACATCAACTCGAGCATTGCGCGGTCACGTTTGCCCAGGTCCGTCTCGAGATCGGGAGTTTCCACAAACTTAATCGCTTCTTCAATCGACAGGTGTTTGGGAAGTTTCTTTTCCAAACGCGGTGTCGCAACGAGTTTCGCCGGGTTCATATCCAGTGTTCCCTCGCGCACCAGGAATTGAAAAAACGTGCGTAAGGCTGCGAGCTTGCGCGCGATGGACGTTTTCTGCTTCCGGGCCGCGTGGAGCGTTGCCAACCATTCGCGGATGGTGATGTGATCTATGGCGGCGAGAGTGGGTTCTATTCTCTTCCCTGTTTTGGGATGGGCGGGCGCCAGGTAATCGTGAAACTGCTCGAGGTCGCTCTGGTAATTGCGCAGGGTGTGCTCGCTCAGGTTGCGCTCGTAGCGCAGATGCTCGAGAAACTGGGTTAACCGCTGCTCCATAGATTTCAGATCTCAGATTTGAGATCTCAGATTTCAGATTTCAGATCCAAGATTTGAGATCTCAGATCACCACTCATTCGCGGCAACATTCGGGGCCCTCGGCGAATAGTATCCTTTACGCGCCCGCACGCGCACGTCTTTCCGCGACCTTATTCGCAGATCAATCAGATGAAACCGGCCATCGCGGCGCTCCTCTCCCGCGTAATAGCTTAAGACGTATTGCTGCGCGAGGTCCGCTGCGATCTGCTCGAACGCCAGATTCAACTCGTTAGTTGTCTTGGGAATGTAAACTGCCCCACCGGTTTGGCCGGAGAGTTGTTCCATTCTGCGCTCTGCCGCCAGCGCGCGCAGGTTAGCGCCGTCGTAGAGTCCCGTTTGCACTATGAAAATCTGACAGTCATCGGCAAGCACTCGTTGGATGGTCGTCTCGAAATCGTTACGGCTGGTAGTTTCGATGCCATCCGAAACGATGACCAGCACTCGCCGCCCAGTGTAAGGACGCAGATAGGCAGCCGAGTCAATAATCGCATCGAAGAGCGAGGTCGATCCTTCTGGCTTGCCAAAGCTTTCAATCGTTCGTTCCAGCTTGAAAACATCGCTCGTCAGCGGCTGGGCCAGGTAGCTGTCAGACTCAACGGAATAAATTGCTGCTTCATCCGAGCGCCGCATTACACTACGAAAAAAATGCATCGCTGCTTGCTTCTCAAACTCACGTGCCGCATCCAGACTACCGCTGTTATCAAAAAGCATCACCAGACGGACGCTCGTCTCCGAGCGAGTCATATCGCTGATCGGCTTAACCTCGCCATCGACTCGTAACTCAAAATCCTCCAGCTTCAAGCCGGTAATGGCCAGACCTCTTGGATCTACTACCGAAGCTGGAATAGGCACGAGGTTGGAGCTGACACGTACGGTGTCCGAAGGATCTATTTCCCCATTGGAGCTGTCCTTTGGCGAATCTTTTGGGCGCGACTGGTTACCGGAGGGTGACGTAGTAGAGCTCGGGGACGAAGGAGGCCTGGCAGGGTCGGTAATCGGACCAGAAGGCTTGGGCGTCTTTTCTTTGTTACGGCCGGATTGCGCGACAACAATCGTTGTGAGGCTGAGAGCAAGCAACACAAAAACAACCAGCAGCGAATACCTCTTTGCTGAAACCTCCGCCTTCATGCGCAGACCTGGAAAGCCGGCGACTGGTCTTGTGTTTCCTGGAGCCAAGTGTCCCACTCTTTCAAAGCTAACTCGACCTGAAGTTGATGCCTGTCTCGTTTTCTGCGTACGCGCCTGCGATCTGGTTCTGTCAACGGCTCGAGCAGTGCAAACGTGATGTTCACAGGCTGGAAGTTTTTTGTTTCCGCGTTGGAAACATAACGAGCCAGCGCTCCCATAGCGCTCAACTGCGGCGCGTGAGTTAGAGCGCGGCTCAAAGACAGACGGGCTGCGTTTTGTCCGGCGAGCCAGCCCATCGCCACCGATTCCACGTAACCTTCGACTCCGGTGATTTGGCCGGCGAAAAAGATATTGGGACGCTCGCGCATTTGCATCGTTGCGGAAAGCACCCGCGGCGAACAGATATAAGTGTTCCGATGAATCTGGCCAAACTGTAGAAACTCGGCCTGCTCCATTCCGGGGATCAGCCGCAACACTTTCGCCTGCTCGCCGTATCGTAGATGATTCTGAAAGCCGACCAGGCTGTATGCGTCTGCCATTAAATTTTCCTGACGCAACTGCACTGCAGCGTAAGGCTCGCGTCCGGTACGTGGGTCAACCAACCCCACCGGCTTCATCGGACCGAAACGGAGCGTATCGACCCCGCGCCGTGCCAACTCTTCAATTGGTAAACAAGACTCGAACCAGCGCGTCTCTTCGAAGCGATGAAGCGGGACGCTTTTGGCTTCGATTAGGGCGCTATAGAAGTGCGCGTACTGCGGCTCATCAAACGGGCAATTCAAATAATCGTTGCCGCCTTTGCCATAGCGAGCCGCGGGAAACGCTATGGAGCGATCAATTGAATCCGCCGCGACGATCGGAGCGATAGCATCATAGAAGTAGAGCTGGTCGCTGCCCGTGAGTTTCATGATATCGGCTGTCAATGCGTCCGACGAGAGCGGTCCGGTGGCGATGATCGTTATCTCGCTATCGTCGATTTCCTTTACCTCTTCGCGCACCAGTTCAATATTTGGATTGCTCTCGATCTGTTCAGTAATAAGCTCGGCGAATTTGTGACGATCGACGGCTAACGCCGCACCCGCGGGAACACGTGTCGCTGCCGCGGAGTCCATCACGAGCGAGCCGGCACGGCGCAGCTCTTCTTTTAAGAGATAAGGCGCGCTACCGGGCTCATCCGATTTTAGTGAGTTGGAACAGACGATCTCGGCCAATTTATCCGTGCGATGAGCGGGCGTTTGGGTGACCGGCCGCATTTCAAACAGACGGACTTGCGCGCCGGCGCGAGCCGCCTGCCATGCAGCTTCAACGCCAGCAAGACCACCCCCGATGACATTGACTTTTTTCATATCCTGGGAGTTTCTATTAAACGAACGCATCCTGCCCACCTTGGTTTTGCGCCTCTGGCGAACCCTTAAGGCTTTTTCGGCGTCGGGGCGTCAAACTTCGACGGTTCAGTCCTGGGTGCGTCGAGTTTGTAATCACCGACGTCGCCCGAAAAATGTTTGTAATCGCTCCATTCGATTGTCTTGTTGAAGTCGCCACTGGCAAACAGCAGTACTTTAACCGAAAGGTTGATTTGAGCAAGGCGCGGTAACCAAACTCCCTCCACCATCCGCGTTTGCTCCATTACAACCGCGGCGCCGGGACGCAAATTTACCAGCAGCCCGCCTGCCATTTTGAATTCTTCCGCCAGCCTCGCTTCAAGCCGCATCACCTGTTTGTCCGCCGGATCGATCCAAACAACACCGACGAGTTTTGAAATCAGATTTTCCTGGCGGTTCCTCGATTTGAAACCCGGACGCGGCCGAAAGTCGAAGACCACAGCATCGCGATCGCGAAAGCGCTCATGACGAGGCGAAACAAATTCACAGACTCTCAAGAATCCTGAGATGTCCAGGTCGTCATCTTCGCCGTCCTTAGCCTTCGCAGCTTTCTTTCGTTCGCGCTCGGCGCGATTCTTCTCCATTCGTTGTTCGTCTTTTTCCTTATCGCGTTCAGCCTTCGAGAATTCTTCTTCAACTCGCTTCTGTTCTTTGGTAGCGCGTTCGCCGGTGAGTGGAACGCCATTCTCACTAATCATTTTCATTATCGGAGCGCGATGGGCTACCGGAAACACTTCAAACATCTTGATAGTTTCCTTCGTCACCTCGCCTTTGGTGTTGATCTCACGATCGGTCTCCTTTTGCAAAAACGAATACTCCGCTGTGCGCTTCTCCAGTTCAGCCTGATTGAAGGAGACTTCATGGAGCAGCGCCACAACATCCAACTTCTCGACGGGCGTCGGGGGATCGAAAACCGCATCAGAAATCCCCGCGTTGTAACTGGCGCGCTGAAGCAGAAACGTCAGTTCTCCCGTGCTGCCATTGTTTACGCTAACCCGATGCGCCTCAAGAATGTTTCCTTCGAAACGATAGTCTTCAAAGTGAGTAATAGTTTTACGCGCTTCATCTTCAATGGCCACCAGCAGCTGCGTATTGGAACTGAACAAATATCGAAACCGTGCGCCGCTGCGAAGAGAGAATTCGACTGCGTAGGCAGGACCTGTCTTAAGATCTTTGAGCGATACAACCCGGGCCAGAACGTTACTCTTCCTGATGTTTACTAAGCGGCCGGCATCGAGGGCGGCCTGAAGTCTTGCCGCGGCGGCTTCCCCATCAGTGAGCGTGTGTAGTTGTCTGTCAAGGCCATACGTCCAGGCTGATCTGGGAGTTGCAGCTGAGATTACCTGGCCATTTCCGAATGTCATCTCCGAGCGCAGGGATGCGGGAGTTTTTGTGAGCGTTCGGGCCAGCCCCATTGTTTGGTCGTTGAGTTGAATCATCCATTGGTAGGTCGCATCTCTAATATTAGCAACGCGTTTTTTGCCGCCAATGGCTTTCAAATAGCTTTCTACAATCTTTTCGGCCGAAGGCAGTCTTCGTGTCGCCACCGATGGCTGTTGCGCGCATAGCGATTGGGTGATACCGCTAAGCAGAATTCCGAAAATCACTGCACAGAGTGCGACGCGTCTGTACGCAACCGAAGGCAGCAGGTACTTGAGCGCCTGATGCGAGTCAAGCGCATGGTATTGGTCATGCAATTCCGCAAATTGATTATCGGAGACTCGCGTCATTACTTTTTCGCTTTACGTTTTGCAGCCGTACTTTTCTTGCCGGTCGGCCTTGCCCCCTCTTTTTTGCGTTTCTTTTCAACTTTCCGGTGGGCCGCGGCCATCACCTGGGCAACGCGCTCTGCCTGCGTCAATCGCTTTCCTTCACTTCCCAGTTGAGCCGGATGTTCCTGTTCGCTCATCTCGCCCTGGTGTTTTTGGTACTCAAATTCATTTACCTGGTTGGCGCCAATCCTGGAAATCTCCAGATTTCTCATTTGCTCTCTGCCCATATCGCTCAGTCCTCCTATTTCGATTCCGTTGCTGGAAGTGCGCTGATTTTGCCGTCCGGTAATGCAAACTTTTAGCTTGTGGGCAAGCTAGCAGGTCTGCATTACACTGCCTGCTTGACACTGCAAACTTCGCATTCGTATAGTGCAATCTCGTTTGGCAAAACTGATTCAAGCGAATGCTCCCGATGCCGGCTTAGCTCAGTTGGTAGAGCGTCTGATTCGTAATTAGAAGGTCGCCGGTTCAACTCCGGCAGCCGGCTCCAATAGTATCAAAGACTTAGCGGCAGCCGTGAGTGACTGCCGCTATTGTTTTGTGTGCGTATAGTGTGCGAGCGATTTAGCCAGCCAGCATTTTGGCGAGTTTTTCGCTGGCGGCCTTCTGTTGATTGGCGTCGGTATCGACGTACGTCTTGAGTGTAAATGCAGGGTCGCTGTGGCCTAACCTGGCGGCAACAACCGCTGCCGACTCGCCACTGGCAATGAGCAGACTCGCGCAACTGTGGCGTAGGTCATAAATGCGAGTGGTTTCTGGTAAACCGGCCCGCTTGAGAATTGGCTTGAAGTGTGCGCGATCAAGAGTTCGCAGCAGCACTGGCCGTCCGTCGTCCATCGCGAAGACGAAGCCATTGTCGTTGTAGTTGGTTGCCTTTAAGCGTTCTTCGAGTTGTTTGCGCCTGTGGTCTACTAGCAACAGGCGCAACGAATCGGACACGATGATCGTGCGGTCGCTGCGTTCAGTCTTAGGTGTTGAGAAGTACCAACGACTCCGACACGATGATTCATCACCTTTACGCCACACCAGAGTGCGCGCTATGGCGATCTCGCCTCCATCAAGGTTAATGTCCGACCAGGTTAAGCCGAGGTACTCCGATGGACGCAGACCTGATTCCAGCGCGAGGCTAAATATCACGTACCAGCGGTCCTGCTTAGCGGCTTGGAGGAATTGCGAGAGTTGTTCGACCTGCAGTGCACGGCGCTTTTTACTTTCAGTGCTGGTAAGGTTACGTGTGCGCAGGGATTCGTTGACACGCGCTTTGTCCTTATTCCCCAATTGTAGGCGGAGGAAAGTAGTGCATTAGCCGTGCGGCAGGCTCGGGGGCCGATCTTCTTTTCACGTGCGTGGAGCAGGTATGAGTAGTTGGCTTCAATCTCGGTGTGGGACAAAAACGTTGCCAGCGTCTTACCCAGTCTTGGGCGGACATAAGCATCAAGCATCCAGAGGTAATAGTCGTAGCTTCTCTCGCGGCAGTTTTCTTTTACGTGCATTTGAAGCCATTCGTCCAGCAGAGCGTTAACTGTCATGCGGGTAGGCTTCACGGTAGGGTTACCGCCTAAAACTGCGTCCAGCAGTCCGTCAAGGACATCATCTGCCGCCTTGGCGCTGGTTTTAACGGTTCGATTGACATAGATCCTTTTGCCGTTGCCGTCTTTGCCCAGGTAGACGCGAACGGTTCGGACGCCATTCCGAATGATAATTTGACCTTTGCGCCTGTGTCTTGGTTCAGCCATTTATTCTCTTACCTTTCTTTCGGCTGATACGCACCAGGATGTCGCTGACTTCACAGTCTAGTGCTTCGCAGATGCGATCAAGTGTCCCGAGGTTCACGAGCGTAATCTGTCCCTCAGCAAGCCGATAAATGCTCGGATAGTGTGTTTCTACCTCTTGTGCCAGCCAATACATGCTCCGCTTTCGGTTCTTCAGCATTCGCTTTAGTTGAATCTGAATCATGCCCTATATATATCACAGTTTTATATAGCAATCAATAGTATAATCTCTTGTCCACTCATGTACGGCTATGTTAAACTACGTCCGCTTATGAAGGACTCTTGGGCGGAATATGAGGATGGCGGCAACGATTGCGGCATCGCGTTGCGGTGTTATTTTCTCGAGCGGGTAAGCCAGCTTGCACCGGTTGTGCTGCGGCAGTTGGCAAGGGGGTTGGAGTGTCAGGATTATCACTCGCTGTGGCGCTTTCTCCAAAGCTGGTCAAAGCAGTGTCATGTTGACACGGACTGGTTCCGCCTGTCGGGGGAATTCACACTTAACGAATGGGCCCGGGGTAATCAGATAACGGAGTTAGTGCCGCTTGGCGGAAGTCCGGTTGCGATAACTGTCACGGTTTTACCCTCAAGTGCAAAGCACTAAGGCGATCCTCGAGCAAATTGAACGCGCCTGCGAGGCGGCAGGACTCGTAAAGTCTGAAACTCATCAAACACCTTCAACTCGTCGTCGCGTCGATTGGTTCATACGCCATGACATACTGGAAGAACCTACGTCCAGTATCCTCGAGACCAAACATGGCAAGAGGCATATCTGCTCTGAAACCAAGTTCTATAAAGCCCTCCAAGAAATACGTCAGAGATTAATACCAAAACAAGGTGCTCAGGCGGGGTCGCCGTCGGAAGGAGACCAAGTTATGGCGACAAAAATTTTAACTTTCAGTTCTGAAGAAGAATTAGAGGCTACGTTGCAGCAGTTGGATGCCGCTCATGGTGATCCGTCGGCTTTACCAAACTCACATTAAATTTGAAAACTAGACCTCTCAATTTCGAGGCCTACGGCTGCGCCGCTCAACGCTCTACCTACCAAGGCCAATAGTCAACGAAGAACGCTCCTCGGGCGTACCTAAAATTATTTTTGTTTAGGTATAGGACGAAAGGTTGTCCTCGCACGTACAGTCGTGTGCATAGGAGACTAACCATGAATGATAACCAGGTTCTAGGGAGTGTTTTCGAGGTAGCGGAGTTGTACGGTCTAAAGATCGAGGAAGATCAGAACGGACGCAAGAAGGACCGCTCAACGGCATACGCGCTGATCGACCGGCTGCCTGAAGAGGTGAAGGTTCGCGACGGCAAGCGACTAAGAATCCATTTACCGAAGCTGCGGGAGTGGATTGATAGCGGCGGTGACCGCGTTGCCTGAAAAAGTTTTGGCCCACCGAGTGGACTAAGCTCGACGTGCGGCGGACTAACTAATATCACTCGGACAATGAGCGTCGAGGTGAGCACTACAAGCCAAAGTCGTAATCTCGTTAATCCACCTCTCGGCGGCGGCCTCAATGAGTTGCAAACGCTGGCCGCGGATTACGCCTCCCACGGACTTGCCCCTTTTCCAGCCCTGCCGCACAGCAAAGAACCAATTACCAGATGGAAAGCTTTCCAGTTTCAAGCGCCAAACCAGTCCGAACGTGAAGCATTATTTTCAATCAATGCCAGTTTGAACATAGGGCTATTGTGCGGCGCGGCCAGTGGGAACCTTGCTGTTATCGACTGCGAATCTCCAAAGGCGTTTGAAACCAACATCAGGCGAGTCGTGCGGGCAGGCTTTGGAGAAACGTGGATGGCTGAATCCGCCCGCGGCGGCCATATCTACTTCAGAACGCCAGTCCCGATAAAACCAATCAAATGTGATGGCGACATGGAGCTCCGGGGGCAAAGTCAATCAAATTAGAAGGGATGGTAGCAAAGCGGGCAGACAGCCTTTACGTTGTTGGTGGTCGAACGCGAGCCTGGCTGAAGATTAAGACGAAAGCAGGCACAGAAGAAATGCTTATCCGTTCGAAGACTTGGGGCCACCCTACCGCGTAAAGAGCCTAATTCGTTAGTGTGGACCGTCCCATTTTGGTTCGAAGACCCACTTACGATGAGAAAACGGCTGAGCAAAAATTCGTCGGCTGCATGAATTTTATTTGCAACCAAAAAAGTCTGGCTGGTATCTGAGCAAACTGTACAGCTCTTCCCATCCCGGCTCTCTTCCCTGGAATCCGAACTTATTAGTGATTTCTTTCCTAAAAGAAATCTAGGGACTCGTCTGTCCGCCTAAGCGGGAGACAAGAGGCGTCCCCACACACCAAGGCCATCGCTGAACGAGAGGGTCTATGACCATTAAGGAATTAGAACAAATTGAAGATCGCGCTCGGCGTGGGCTGCCTATTGATTCCGAAGTGATACTAAGCTTGACGGCGTACCTTCGTGACGTCTTACAGGAAAAAGTAAACGCTGAAGCTGTTGCGCGTGAGGCGCAAAAAAAGGCGGGCATTAACTCCCGGTATTACACCGCTGAAATAGGCCGCGAGCCCTCCTAGCGTCCGTAACGAAAGAACACATATAAAAAGAGATTCCAGTGTGCGAATAGTGTGCGAACATGACCAGATAGCACCGGACACGGCAGCACACTTATCCTGGAAAGTGCCGATAAATATATACTCGGTTGTACAGGTGTGGACAGGGCTGGACGCGCTGCTTAAGATTCGTAATTAGAAGGTCGCCGGTTCAACTCCGGCAGCCGGCTGCAGAAATCCATATTTCCCAAACAGTATAGGTATCAGGACGAAAGGCGGCAAAGTCTGCCGTTCTTTCGCGGGGCGAGAACTCTAACCAAATAGCCGCCAGTATGGCTGTGATAATGTTTTCGCAATGAGACTGAGTTCCGAAGAGCGCGCGCAATATGATCGTGACGGTTTTCTCGTTCTAACTGGCTTTGTAGAAACCAGCTCGTGCGATCGTTTGCGCGCGCGTGCTGAAGCGTTGGTCCAAGATTTCGACGCGAGCGGTGTCGTGTCGATTTTCTCCACGCATGAACAGAGCCGGCTCACCGATGATTACTTTCTCACCTCCGGAGATAAGATTCGTTTCTTCTTCGAAGAGGATGCTTTTCTGCCTGACGGTACGCTTAAGCACGGCAAGGAAAATTCAATCAACAAGATCGGGCATGCGCTCCATGATCTCGATCCAGTCTTCAGCAAATTTTCAAGAACGCCAGACCTGGTACAGCTGGTTGCAGACCTCGGTATTGAACGACCGTTGCTCTTGCAGGGAATGTACATCTTCAAACAAGCGAAAATTGGGGCTAAAGTTACTTGCCACCAGGACAGCACATTTCTTTACAACGTACCGATTGATATCGTTGGACTGTGGTTTGCACTCGAAGACGCGACGCTTGAGAACGGTTGTCTCTGGGCAATCCCGGGCGGACACAAACTCGGGTTAAAGTCGCGCTGGTTGCGCAGCGCGGAA
>DASWDX010000539.1:0-7100 GCA_036395055.1 Pyrinomonadaceae bacterium
GCATTCTGCGCTATACGGCTCCTCAAGGCGATCGAGCAATAGACGCATAGTCGATTCTGGATTGTCGATCAAATCTACGTATCGGATTCGATGAACAACATCCGGGCCATAGGCCTTTTCAGCGTTTAAGCATGCCCTGACGGTTCGGAGCCAGTATTTGTAAGCCTTTTCTTCATTAGCAACTAGCGGGGTACCGGCTACGCGGTGGAAATTCAGCATCGAGCGCACGACTGCGCCAACGTCTCGAAAGATATGAACGAAACGAGCGTCCGGAAACAGCTTACGCAAGCCACAAATGAAGAGGGAATATTCTGGCGTTCCATCGACCCACCGTGTCTTAGGACCCGACGCTGTACTTATAGCATCAAACCAACGCCCTTTAAGTTCCGACAGCGGACTCCTGGGCCGACGCTTTCTTTCCAGGTCCTTGCGATGCGAAAGGATCAGATCGTTGATACTTTGACCAAATGCGGTGAACATTTCGTCCTCTTGAATATCCATGGCGCTCAAGATGGAGCGATCGCCACGCGCCGCGCCAACTTGATAGGCCATAGCCACATTGACCGCGAAGTTTCCCATCCAATTTGACTCTGGCACTGGAAAAATATTAGGGTGCCGACCCAGACACCAAGTCAGAATGCTCGTTCCTGAACGCGGTGATCCCACGATAAAAATCGGCTTGTTTATGTTACGCTGCATCCAGACCCTATGGATTATTTGCCTTTTGGTGAGCAGTCAAGCTTTGAGCATGCTTATTGTAGGCGCTTTCTTTTCGAAGGCTACTTTTTGCACTTTGCTAACGCGCCATTCCGAACCGAATGCTTGGGGCGGCAGCATAATTCGCATTTATCGGAGCCCACTTCGTATGTACGTTTTGCCCGATGGATCCGATCAAGATTAGTCCAGGCGGAGAGTTTTCGTTGGGAGGTGAAAACTTCGTGATTGAAGGTGAGGTGCCGACAAAAGACCGGCGTCCTTCTACCTCCGAGGCCTTTACGATTGTGAAAAGTGAGCCGTACCTTCGCGCTTATGAGGACCTCGCTTCTAACTTCTCACCAAAATCAATACTTGAACTTGGGGTTTTTCAGGGAGGGAGCTATGTGTTCCTGGACAAGCTGTTTAACCCTTACCGAATGTCCGCAGTCGAGATTAGTCCAAAGCCTGTCGTGCCGCTTTTACATTACGTGTCCCGTACGGAGAATCGGTTTGTTCACTTTGCCACGTCACAGCGCGATGGAGAGATGTTAAAACAGATCGTGCTTGGCGAGCTGGCGGATGAAGTGGATCTAGTGGTCGATGATGCGTGTCACGCTTACGAGGAGACAAAAGCGTCGTTCGAATTTCTCTTCCCGTTGCTGCAGCCCGGTGGCATTTACTTGATTGAGGACTGGAGTTGGGCCACCACCCTAATTACCAATCACCAGATGCTCCTTTTTCCAACCGCCATGCTCTGTCTAACCTCCTATTCGAACAAATCATGCTGTTGGGCTCTACCTCCGTAATCTCTGAGATTCGTGTTTGGAGGTTTCTTTATCTGATCCGCAAGGCGAAGAGCGCGGTTCGTAGGACCGACGTGTCCCAGAATCTTGAGAATGGATCCATTTTTGACCAAATACTAAGCCGTGGCCGAAAGTGGAGTTTGATCTGAGCGGGGAACACCGATTGTCTTTCGAGGACGGTTTAGAGTTGAGCGCGAAGTCGTCACGTTGAATTCTTTGAGTCCGCTTTCGCGGGCCGGCGGCGCATCAGGACACAAGCCCATTTTTGTTTGATAGCAAACGGCGAGGCCAAATGCCAACTCCGATCCCAGTGGACTCATCCACCTCGAAGCGATCGCTTTTTCATCGGATCCCGACAAATAAATCGCGGCCGAACATGAGACCATGTTCCTTGGCATCGAAAGTCCGAATTTCGGAAAAATTTCCTTTTTCCTCCATAATCGAGCGGACCCAATCACGGTCGATGTTCACTTTCAGCCTCTCTTTATATTGCGGTTCAGCTGAGTAGCCCATTTCTAAGAAGCAAAGCCGCTTCGTCTTGGCGAAGAGCCACTCCAGGCACCTAATTCCTCGCTCCACCGTAGTCTGAATCATCAGCCATTGAAAGACGGCAAACGCCGACGTGACATCAAAGAAGCGATCTTGTGTCTGCTCGAGATAATCAAAAGCGTCTTGGACGACGTAGCGAGTGCATCCCTCACGGAAGTAAGCATCCAAGATTTTGGCAACCGCGACATCGGCTTCGACCAAGTCCACACCTTCGGTATAAAATCCCAGGCGCCGAATGCGATCGCAAAAGTAGCCCGTATTACAACCAATATCGAGATAGGTGGGAGGATTTGGGGCGACTGCTGCGTGCAGACCGACATCTTCGATCACCTGCGCCATCAATTCGACTCTAGCCTTTGAGTCTGGACGCACGATTTTCCAGCTCGCGCACTCAGGCAATTCATCAATCGGCTGATAAATCGCCTTTTCACCAGGATGCGGTCCCTGCCGTTGCAGCCGTTCGAGCAAATCGCGTCGTGCTGTCGCTGTCATCTCGTCGCTGCACTGGGAACAAAGCGCGATTGTGACATCAGGCGCTGGGTGATCAGACGCCGGGTTTAGTAGGCCTGTTGAAGCCTCTCTTTGGCCGCATTTTTCACATCGCAGTTTGAAAATCGTCTCCGTCACTCGATGATTTTTGAGGAGTTCCAACTGTGGGACAGATGGAGTAGAAACTATCGTTTCAAGTCCGCGCTGTGACGCGTCAAGCCAGTGCGGCACGATTTCTGGTCCGAAGAATTGAGCTTCTTCAAATGCTGCAACGGTTCCCTCAGATAACCCTTTAAGGATACTCATCGCCTCAGTTGTGGAAACGAAATGATGAAGTGGACATGTCAGGTCGGGGCGCCGGCAGCCCAGAAGCCGCTGCACACGCAGCCTTTCGCGCTGCGCCAGTACAGGGGATTCGCTGCAGGCGAAAGTCGCGACCGGTTGGCCGCGAGCAATCGCGGAATTGACTACCTCAATCAGCCGACTGGACTTACCGGAACCGGGTAGACCAGTGAAGACTTGGAGCGACATCGAGCCAATGTGCTATGGCATACCGGCAATGCAATGGAGGGGGTACCCTGTTTTAGAAAAGTTCGCTTCGCAACCGAAGCGTCGTTTGTTTTCCATGAGATCACAACCCGGCCTTGCCCGAAAGAAATAGTATTCGGGCTCACACTGATTTTTGCCATGACGTCTCGCGTCCGCTCGTAAGACCCGGAATCAGCTTTTCGCTGCGATAGCAATGTCTTGCTGTTTCGCTATTGCCGATGGCGCCGGACTGTTAAGGTGGTCATCGCTAAATAAGGACTCTAGCCTTTTACGCGCAGCGTCCGTCGAATAGAGAGTCCGTGTTTTCAAGATACCATTCTCAGAAAGTCGCGTCCAAAGTTCTTCCGATTCGTAAAGCTCAATGAGTGCCCGGGCAAATTCTTCCGGTTCGTCGGCGACGAGAATGTCTTCGCGATCCTGAAGTTCCATGCCTTCGATAGCCAGAGATGTTGCAATCACTGGCACACCAAAAGCCATGCTGTGGTTAATCTTGCCTTTCACGCCGGCCCCAAATCGCAGCGGCGCAACGGATAACTTTACACTATCAAAGAACGGACGAACATCTCGCTGTAATCCTGCGACAACGATCCTCTCAGTTGCCAACGCAGCGACTTCTGGTGGCGCTTTGTCGCCGATGATATAAAATTTGGCGTCTCGCAGGTGTTCGCTCACCAGAGGATAAATCTCTCTCACGAAGAAGAGAACCGCGTCAATGTTTGGCTTGTGTTGGAACCCGCCGATAAAAAGCCAATCTCGCCGCAGCGCGAACGGGGTCTTCGATCCCGGCACCTCGACAATCGTTGAGACGATCTCAATGGACTTATTAGGCCTGGCCTCGCGGAGAAGCTTCTGCTCCACGCTGCTTACCACCCAAGTCTCGTCGGCTTGGTCAATGAGATCGTATTCCAGCTCTTCCTGCTGACGCGCCTTTTCTCGTGTCTCCGGGTTGCTCATGATCTGGGCCTCTCGATCGGTGCGAACAAAATGTAGATCGACCGTATCAAAAATGATGCGGCTTCGCGGCGCGTACAGCCGAATATCCGTGATATGTTTGCGAGCAAAGTCGCATCGGCTTAAGACCACAGCGTCGAACTCGCGGCCGTGTGAAATGAGATAATCACGGACTTTTTTGAAATAAGGGTGGTAAATGATTTCAATCCCACGCTTCTGCAATTCGTATCCGTAAGGCGAGATATTCGCAAGATTATCAGGAACAAATGTCACGCGATGGCCTAACTGATGAAGGATGTTAAGAATATGGAACATCCGGACTGATCCCGCGTCCTTATCGGACATTGGAAGATGATGGTCGATCACCAAAATGTTTTTCCGGCCAGGGGCGGGCTGATGCAAAAATGCTAAATCGCCAGTAGCCGGTTTTGCCATCAGTTCAGCGGCCCAGGTTTCGGCGAAGGTCGAGCGATTGATCTCTTGATGTTTTTTTGTGCCTGTCGAGAGATCAGTGCCCCCGGTTGCACCTTCATAGTGAACGACCTCACTGAGCGGCTGATACAATACCTTGTAACCAGCCCGGCGAACTTTGAATGCCAGATCAGTATCTTCATAGTAGGCGGGCGCGTAGCGCGAATCGAATCCGCCCAAGCTGTGAAACAACTCCTTTGGAATCATCAACGCTGCTGCAGAACAATAATCAACTTCACGCAGATAATTGTAATCAGGTTTTTCTGGATCATCCGATTTGCCATAGTTCCATCCCGATCCATCGCGCCAGATAATCCCGCCTGCTTCCTGCAATCGGCCATCTGGATAAAGAAGCTTTGAGCCAACGATGCCGACGCGCGGTTCCTCGGCAAAAGTATCGATTAGCGCTGTTAACCAGCCTGGCGTTACGAGTGTGTCGTTATTCAAGAAGACGAGGTATTTGCCGCGCGCGGCTTGTGCGCCGCGGTTGCACGAGGCGATGAAACCCGAATTCGTTTCGTTGCGCAGGTAGACAACGCCTGGCATGCGCGGGACAGCCTCCACGGTGTCGTCCGTCGAGCAATCATCTACCACGATGACCTCAAAGCGCTCCGTTCCCTGATTCTCCCGCAGAGAAGCCAGACAGGCTTGGGTGAAGCGGAACTGATTGAACACTGGAATGACAATTGAAATTTCGACCTGCTGCTCGACTGGAAACTCAATTGGACGCGTTGGGACAGGAGGCTCGATAGGCGACAGTTTCTTCCTGCTGCTTAAATCTGTACGTGAAATCAGGGCTTGGATTTCGTCATCAGTGGCAGCGATCTCCGGATGGGTGCCGCGCCAATCCTGATAATTCGATACGATTTTTTCCAGATGCCCGTACCCTAGTAACTTCCGCGATTGCTTGGGAGAAAGTTTTGCCTTTAAGGCGGCAACCGGATTTGCAATCTGCCACCGTGCGGAAGACCGAAGCCGCTCTGCCGCGTGGTCAGCCTCATCCAAAAATCGGGCAAGCTTCTGGGTAGCCTTTAACTGCTTGCGCAAACGGCTTCCGAGCTCGTCTCCACGCGCTTCGCTCTCAGCCAGACTTACGTTTTTCGCCAGAAGTAGCTCCCGCGCTTTCTCAATCTCGCTGTCTTGGTGAGCCACGTGAAGGTTAAGTTGGCGAAGCTCACGGTCGAGATGCTCGGCGCGCTCCTTCTCATGCTGAAGGCTAAATTGGAGCAACTCACGTTCGAGATGCTGGACACGGGCAATCCTTTCCGGAACCGAGGCGTCCAGCCGACTCACCGTACCGGGGAGTAATTCGGCTTGCGGCAAACGGGGCATGCTGCCGCAGGACGAAAGATTTGCCGCCCAGTCTTTTTTGTTCCCTCCCGACGTCCTCACGCCTCGATCAACTTCGGCAATCAAAGCGCGGTATAATTCAATTACTTCCGCAGAAACGCGAGCATCGATCAGATGATCAACACTGAAACGAGTGTGACGTCTTTGCGCCGCTACCAGCGCGGCGGCGTTGTTTACTTCGGCATCGGGCAGACCAATGAAATACGCAATGCGGCGCAATTCCCTTTCCGCCTCGTCGAAAAACAAATCATAATGAGTAACCAGCCGATTTTGTTCGCTTGCCATCTCGATGACGCGCCGGTTATAGATTTCCCAAAGGCGCAACCCAAACGAGTAAGAAGTTCCGTTTCGCTCTTTCATCGAGTAAGCAACTTCCAATGGATTGCGCACCATGATGAGTGTCTTCATGCCGGGCAGCAGGTTTTGCCAAAACGGCAGCGTCAAACTGTTGCGCGGATCTTTCCAGCCCCAGAGATCTGCCGAATTGAACCTTTCGATGAGCAGCCGCGCTTTCATGCGCAAAGGGTCGAGCTGGGCATGTGCGAAGTTCTCGTCACTGTTCGGTGGGAGATCCCATGCACCACCCAGTTGATTTAACAGTTCGTCATTCAGCGCCACGAACCCTAAATGCTCCCAAAATCCATCGGGGTTATCGGCCTGCGCAGGCATCAACTCGCTTTTTGACCCAAGAAAGAGTCCGCAGGCGTGCAATAGCCTTGTGAGCATCGATGTTCCTGAACGGTGCGCTCCGGCAATGCAAATCGCTGTCTTAGTGTCAGCGCTATTTTTCACTTAAAACGCTTAAACAACGATGGGCGGCGCAGTGCGTCAAGCCGATTGCTCAAGGCTGAGCAGCAATCGCCGGCCATAGGAACAGGATCCCGGGAATCCAATTCGACGTTGTAAAATCTTTCATCGCGCAAATCCCGGCTACATCTAAGATTTCAGCCATGCAGCGAAATGACGGCCGCGGACGCGAAGAAATTCGGCCGATCAACTTCGAGTTGAACGTCGCGCCGCATGCAAGCGGTTCGGTGCTGGTCTCAGTGGGACAAACACGTGTGATTTGCGGCGTTACGATCGAAGAAGTCGTGCCGCGCTGGATGAAAGAGCAGGGAGTGACTGGCGGCTGGCTTACGGCTGAGTATTCGATGCTTCCATATTCAACCCAGACGCGAAAGCCGCGCGACGTTGCAAAAGGTCGCCTCGACGGGCGCAGTGTAGAGATTCAGCGCTTGATCG
>DASWDX010000540.1:0-6680 GCA_036395055.1 Pyrinomonadaceae bacterium
CGATGATCGAAAAGCTTCTGAGCCAGGATGAACTGCTCGGTATGCGGGAACGTCTGCGCGCTGAGGGCAAGTCTCTCGTTTTTACTAACGGAGTCTTTGACCTTCTTCACGTCGGCCACGTCCGCTATCTCGCTGAGGCACGAGCGCTTGGTGACGCCCTGGTGGTTGCCATTAATAGCGACCGAACCGTGCGCGAACTGAAAGGCAATGGACGGCCTGTATTTAACGAGCATGAGCGTGCGGAGATTCTCGCCGCACTCAGACAAGTGGATTTCGTGAGCATCTTCGACAACGTCTCGCCACGTTCATTGATTGCGAAACTATTGCCTGACGTGCTTGTCAAAGGCGGCGACTACGGACTCGATGAAATTCATGGACGCGAAGAAGTGGAAGCCGCCGGTGGCCGAGTCGTAAGCCTGCCCTTAGTCCAGGGTGCGTCGACGAGCACGATCATTGAGCGAATGAAAAGCGCGAAAAAGTGATGAAGTAATGAGTGATGCGTGACGAGTGAACCGCGTCTCATCAAGGCTGGTCAAATCAGACCATCATTCATAACTCATCACTCATCACCAGGATATGAGCAGTACGATTCAAACAACTAACGCATTACAAAGCACCCTTCGCCGGATTACCGAAACACCGGAGTTCAGAGGCGCAGTCGCCGAAATCAATCGTGGCGCCCGAGTAGTTTCAATAAGTGGGCTCGTAGCCGGCTCCGCCCGCGCATTGGCCCTGGCTGCATTGCAACGAGAAACCGGAAAGCGATTTGCGGTCATCACGCAATCAAATCGTGACCTTGAACCGTGGGAAAGCGATTTGCGGTTCTGGTATTGCGCTCTCGCTGGGAAAAGCGATTGCGAAAACGAAGTGCTGATCCTGCCGTCCTCGGAAAGTGATCCTTATGCCGGCTCCTCGCCACATCCCGATACGCTGGAGCGGCGTGCATTAACGCTCTGGCGTCTGGCTCATCACAACCAGGATTTCATCATGCTCACGGCCCGCGCTCTAGCCCGGCGAACAGTGGTGCCAAATGAAATCACGCTCGCGGGAGCTCTGCTCGCAAGGAATGATACTCAGTCGCCCGAAGATCTCGTGGACCGGCTCGTATCCGCCGGTTACGTGGGCGAGGATCCGGTGGGAGCAGTAGGCGAGTTCTCGATGCGCGGCGGCATTCTTGACGTTTGGTCGCCCGGACGGGAAAGACCGGTGCGCATCGAATTCTTCGGCGACGAAATTGATTCAATCCGAGACTTTGATCCCGAGACACAACTCTCTACCAGTCAATTGAGTTCAATAGAGATCGTTCCAATGCGTGAAGTCGTGGTTCGCAGCCAGGATTTTAGCCAATGGGCCAGCGCAGCTCGCCGGCGCTGGAGCGACGAGCGTTATGCACGAGCGCTGCGCGATCGCACAGTGTTTGCGGACGAAGGGGAAAGCTTCGCCGGCTGGGAATGGCTGATGCCTCTTATTCGCGAGAGAAGCGGGAGCGTGTTCGACTATCTGCAGGACGCAGTGCTGGTCGTTGACGAGCCATCATCGGTGGAAACATTCCTTGGCGAAGTTTATCAGACGCTCGCCGATCGTTATGCCGAGACCGACGCGGTTGACGACATCGCGGTAGCGCCTGAAGAACTTTACCTGTCGTCGGAAGAACTACGAGCAAAGCTGGATCAAAAACAACGAGTCGAACTGCATGTACTTGGGCGCGCCGCAGCTGAGCTCGATCAAGCCGTTGCTTTGGATGCTGAACCGCCAAAGGTTCAACTTGGACGGAGGCGCAATACGCGCGCGCCTCTTTTCCTTTTCCCGGTTGCCGGGCGGGTTCCCGAAATCGAATGGAAAACTCAATCGACCCGCAAGTATCACGGCCGGCTCGCAAGTCTCGCCGCGGATTTGATTAACGCGCACGAAAACGGCACGACAACACTTTTTGTAATGCCAAGTTTGGGAGTTGCCGAACGTGTTGCGGAGATTCTCGCCGAGTATGAGATCGAAGCGCAGCTTTCGTTTGCAGGCGAAACTTCCGCCACCGCGGACTCGTCCGCGGCGCAGACAATTGTGACTGTGGGCCGACTGAGCGGTGGTTTTGAAATGGTTGCGGCGCGGCTCTTAGCGCACGTTGAGGCTGAAATGTTTGATGAAGCTGGCGCGCAAGCGATTGAGCGACGCGCCCACGGAGCCGAAGGCAGTAGGCAGAAAGCAGACGGCAAAAGGAAAAAATCGAAGACTGCGGCTTTTCTTTCTGACTTTCGCGATCTGAAGCCAGGCGATTATGTGGTGCACATCGATCACGGAATCGCGCGTTTCGGCGGCTTGCAGACGCTCGATCTGGGAACGCGCAGCAGCGAGTTTATGCTGCTTCTTTACGCCGAGGATGCGAAGCTTTATGTGCCTGTTGAGCGACTTGATCTCGTGCAACGGTATTCGAGCGCGGAAGGACATCAACCCACCCTCGATCGTCTTGGCGGGCTTGGTTGGCAGAAGACGAAGGCTAAAGCTAAGCGGGCCATGCGCGACATGGCCGACGAGCTTTTGCGTCTGTACGCCGAACGCAAACTCGTTGGTGGTTTTGCGTTTACCGGCGACACGCCCTGGCAGCGCGAGTTTGAAGATGGTTTCGAATACGTCTTAACACCCGATCAGGAAACAGCCATCGAAGACGTCAAGCACGACATGCAAGAGCCGACACCAATGGACCGCCTGCTTTGCGGCGATGTCGGTTATGGAAAGACTGAAGTGGCCATGCGCGCTGCTTTCAAAGCCGTGATGGAAGGGAAGCAGGCGGCGGTGTTGACGCCAACAACTGTACTTGCCTACCAACACTACGACACCTTCCGAAGTCGCTTCGCGCCTTTCCCAGTAAAGATTGAATTGCTCTCGCGCTTCCGTTCCACAAAGGAACAGAAGGAGGTGGCGAAACGCGTCGAGTCAGGTGAAGTAGACGTGGTGATTGGCACCCACCGCTTACTATCGAAAGATGTTCGGTTCAAAGAACTGGGTCTGGTTGTGGTTGACGAGGAACAGCGTTTTGGAGTGGCCCACAAAGAGAGATTGAAGCATTTAAAGAAACGTGTCGATGTGTTGACGCTCTCCGCAACACCGATTCCGCGCACACTCAACATGTCGCTGAGCGGATTGCGCGACATGTCTTTGATTGAAACGCCCCCGCGCGATCGACTCGCAATTCAGACGCAGGTGGTTCAGTTTTCCGAGCACGTCATAAAGTCGGCGATTGAACTCGAGCTCGGTCGCGGGGGGCAGGTGTTCTTCATACACAATCGTGTGGAAACCATCGATACGATCGCGGCCCTCGTCCAGCGCCTGGTACCGCAGGCGCGGATGGTGGTTGGACACGGCCAGATGAACGAAAAAGAGATGGAGCGCGTGATGCTCGATTTTATTGAGTTTAAGTATGACGTGCTGGTTGCTACTACCATCATTGAGAATGGTATAGACATCCCACGCGCCAACACAATCATCATAAATCGCGCCGATCAATATGGTCTTTCTCAACTTTATCAACTGCGGGGGCGTGTTGGCCGTTCCAATCGCCGCGCTTATGCTTACCTTTTGATTGCGGGTGAGCAGGAACTCTCGCCAATAGCCAAGCGCCGTTTGGCGGCAATTCGAGAGTTTTCAGATCTGGGTGCAGGCTTTCGCATCGCGGCTCTCGACCTCGAACTGCGAGGCGCTGGTAATCTCCTGGGGGGCCAGCAGTCAGGCCACATGGATGCGCTGGGATTCGACCTTTACACGCAGATGCTCGAGCGCACCGTTTCGGAGTTGCGCGGCGAAGCAGTGGAAGACGAAACCAGCGTCACCATTAATCTGGGCGTCGAAGTGGCTATACCAGATGAATATATCAACGACATGGGCCAGCGACTGCGAACCTACAAGCGTGTTTCCTCGGCCCGCGACGAAGAAACGCTTTCCAATATTCGCAATGAGATCCGCGATCGCTATGGACGGCTGCCGGAGTCGGTTGAACAACTTTTTGGCTATGCGTTGCTGCGACGGTTGGCCGAAGACCTTAGCGTTCTTTCGATAGACAAGACCGCAGACGGTGTTGCGATAAAGTTTAGCGAAAAAGCACCCATATCTCCCGAGAAATTAGCCACATTCATTAACGCTCGGGACGGAAGAATTTTTAGCCCAACAGGCGTGTTGAAGCTGAATCTCAGCGACGATGAAGAGGATTATCTGCTGGAGACAGTGCGCGGAGTGTTGCTGGAAATCCGGGATTAGTGATGTGTCCCCGAGCCGTGGTTGGTCAACAGCCAGCCTGCGAAGCTTCGCGGTTCGCTGGTTTGTTATTAATAAGGTCTTTATGCTCAAATCTACGGCGTATCAGAGTTAACAAATACGGAAGCCCGGGACAACTACCAACTGACTACCGACAACTGATACTGACAATTCTTAGGAGTGGATTAGTGAAATCTAAATTCATATCGCTTGCAATAGCGAGCATTTTCGCAATAACGATTTTTGCTTTCGTGCCGTCCTCAAGTTTTGCTCAAGAGAGCGAGCTACAGGTCGTCGACGAAGTTATAGCGCAGATAAATGACGATGTGATTACGCTCTCAATGCTGAAGCGTGAATCCAAAGAGCGCATTGAAACGCTGAGGCAGTCGGGGATGTCTCAGGAGGAAGCCACCGCGGAGGTGAACAAGCGCCAACCCGAATTGATTGCCACGCTCGTGAACGAGACGCTCCTTATGCAAAAAGGAAAGGAACTTGATCTCGCCAACGACGTCGAGTCGGAGGTTAACCGGCGCATGCTCGAAGTGGCTAAAGAACAGGGCATTCCGACTATTGAAAAGCTTGACGCGGCAATGCGCGAAAGTGGGGTAGATCCGGTAACAACTCGCCAAACGTTGCGCACGGAGATAATGAAACAGGCGGTAATTCAGCAGGAAGTTGATCGCAAAATTTTCTTTGGCGCGACTACAGAGGAACTGCAGAAGTATTTTCAGCAACATCAGGACAAGTTTCGCAAACCTGAGAACGTGACGATCTCCGAGATATTTTTGAGCTCCGCCGGTAAGAACGAGGCCGAAGTGAAAGCCCGGGCGCTCGAACTGGTTAGGCAATTGCGCGCTGGCGCGGACTTCGGCGCGCTGGCTGCCGCAAATTCTGAGCGTGAAGTAAACGGCGTGCGAACCGGGCCGCAAAACAAAGGGAAGGTCGGCACCTTTGAAACGCCGAATCTTCGCGAAGACATCGCAAATTCGGTGCGAAACGTGAAAGTGGGAGATGTTAGCGATCCGCTTCGCACCAATGATGGTTATCAAGTCTTTCGCGTCGACGAGCGGACTCCGGCAAGTACTACAGCAACCTTTAATGAGAACCAGGTACGTGAGGCCATCACGATCGAACGCGGAGCAGCGAGTCGCGAAGAGTATTTGCAGACTTTGCGGAATGAAGCTTACATAAAGATTTCGGACAACTACCGTGCGGGGGTAGCACCGCTGTTGAAACTCGCGCCGGAAAAGACAGCCGAAAACAGTGGTACGGCAACCACTGAAAAGCCTGAAAAGAAAAAAGGTAAGTTTCTCGGGATATTCCCGAAACCATAGGACAAGTTTCGAGTTTCGGGTTCCGAGTTCCGAGTTAAGACAAGTGCGGGTCATACAAGAGGCAACTCGAAACTCGAAACTCGAAACTATTCTTTGCGTCTCGACCTTTTCCTCAAAGCCATTCTGCTGCTCCTTCGGAGCTGGTTGACCGATATTCTTCAGGAACCGTTTCGTTGAAGCGCGAGTCAAATAAACGGAGATGATTTCACGGCCGCAGCATGACGTCATCGTGAAAGCCATCAAACGAAAAGCTACGCCCCCGCAGCACACCGCACTCGGCGGCGATATCTACATCCACGGAAATGGCGCGAGCAGCGATTGGACATGGGGTTGCGTAACCTTGAAAATGAAGACATACGGGAGCTATTCGACGCTGTGTTGGTAGGAACACCGGTGACGATTAAGCCCTGATGTAGTGATAATTCATGACGACGGAAATCAAACCATTCAAGATTCGCGACATTGAGATCAATCCACCATTGATCTTGTCGCCAATGGCCGGCGTGACAGACGTTTCGTTTCGGCGGCTGCTGAAGCGCCGCGGTGGAGTTGGTCTGAGCGTTTCAGAGTTTATTTCAGTTGAGGGCCTGACCCGAAGTAACCCAAAATCAAAACGCCAGATGAGATTTTATGAGGACGAGCGGCCCTTTGCGGTGCAGATTTTTGGTGGCCAACCGGAACGCATGCGCATGGCGGCGGAGATGGCGGAGGAGATCGGCGCCGACATTCTCGATGTCAACTGCGGCTGCCCGGCGCCGAAAGTTGTGAAACATGGTGGCGGCTCGGGACTGTTGAAGGACTACGAACGCCTCCAGACAATTCTCACGGAGATCAAGAAAGCAATCACGATTCCACTAACGATTAAGATTCGCGCCGGCTTCTACGATCACAATATCAACGCTATCGAAACTGCCAAACTTGCGGAAGGCTGCGGCGTCGAACACATCGCCCTGCACGGCCGCACCAAGGAACAGGGTTATCGCGGTCTCGCAAATTGGGAGCTCGTCAAGCAGATAAAAGAAACTGTCAGTGTGCCGGTTTCAGGCAGCGGCGATGTCACAACCATTGAACGGGCGTTTGCGCGTTTTCGCGAGACGAGCTGTG
>DASWDX010000541.1:0-4486 GCA_036395055.1 Pyrinomonadaceae bacterium
TAAGTTCACCAACAACGTCGTGAAGGGAGCGGAGGGCGCGCTGAATCTGTTAGGCAGTGACAATGAGAAACCGTCGCAACGATCGAGTGGCGCACTGATTGGGAACAACCTGTTCACTGATATCAGAGGCCCGTTTCTCACTCTTAATGGGTACAATAATGTTAGCTTGCTGCATAACACTCATTTCCAAACCGGCAACATAATGGTGCTTTACGGCACACCAGTTCAACAACTGGTGTATCGCGACAACGTAACAATTCGACATGCCAGCGGCTACGGTGTTTTCGGTGACTCTTTGGGAGAGGGTGTTGTGGCTTTAAGAAAGTTCGCACCAGAGGTCGTTTTTAAGAATAACGTTTTAGCACTTGCTCAGGGCTCACTTTATCCAAAGGATAATTACTTTCCTGCGTCGATTGAGCGCGTAGGATTTGCGAATTTCGACAAAGGTGATTACCGCATCACGAGTGCCAGCCCTTATAACAAAGCCTCCTCTGATGGGCAGCCCGTGGGATGCGACTGGGCGAAACTAAACTTCGGTGCCAAGACTTCGGAATGACAACTGTAAAAGCTAACTCAAAACGCCCTTTGCGAGTTGGGCTGCTATTAGATTCGCTCACTCAACCCACGTGGGTTTTCAAAATTATCAATGATATTCACTCATCTTCATTTGCTGAGATCTGTCTCGTTGTAAAAAACGAAGCACCGATCGATCAGGCCCAAGGCCGTCTGCGAAACTACTGGAAGAACAGAAAGTACTTACTCTATGCCCTATACAACCGGCTCGATTCGCACGCCCAATTGGGTGAAGCAGACGCGTTTGAATCGCTGGATCTTCACGAATTGCTTGCCGATTGTCCTGTAGTAGGCGTGCTGCCGATTATGAAAAAGTTTTCTGATTGGTTTCCCGCAGAGGCCATCGAAGAGATCCGCAGTTATGACCTCGACCTCGCCATTTCGTTTGGCTTCAGAATTCTAAGAGGCGAATCGTTACGAATAGCGCGCAATGGTGTCTGGTCATACCATCACGGTGACAATCTGGTGAATCGTGGTGGGCCGGCAGGATTTTGGGAAGTTATGGACAGATCTTCGATTAGCGGCTCAGTTCTGCAGGTGCTGTCCGAAGACTTAGACAATGGTGAAGTGCTGCATCGGACCTGGTTACGGACCAGCGATCGATTCTCAGTGCGAGTTAACAGAAATAGTCTGTACTGGAGATCTTCCAGTTTCGTAATAAGGAAGTTGAGGGAACTATACGACGGAAAACTTGCGCGTGAGCAAAGTGTATTTCGCCCCTACTACAATCGCTTGAACAAGATGCCGACAAACTCAGAGATCTTACCCAAGCTCTGTCGACTTTCATTGAATTATGCCGCAAGCAAGTTGCAGTACGCGTTCTTCTTTGACCAGTGGACACTCGCCTATAGATTCAGGAGGAGTTCTACCGATCCGAACAACAGTTTTTACAGATTCAATCATTTGGTGCCGCCCAAAGATAAGTTCTGGGCCGATCCGTTCCCGGTAAAGTTTGAAGGAAAGTACTTCGTCTTTTTTGAAGAATATCTTTATGAGCACGACAGAGCGCACATTTCCGTTATGGAATTGAGTAACTCTGGTCCAAGCGATCCTATTCCGGTTTTGAATCGCGACTATCATTTGTCGTACCCTTTTGTTTTTTATTGGAAAGATCGTTATTTCATGATCCCGGAATCCGCCGCCAATAAGACGGTCGAACTTTATTCCTGTGAATCGTTTCCTACACAATGGAAACTGGACACTGTTCTGTTTGAAGGCGTGGCTGCGAGGGACGCGACCGTACTTGAGCTGGATGGACTCTGGTGGATGTTTGTCGCCATTGCAGATACCGATTCGTCGGATGAGTTACATATTTACTACAGTTCCACGCCAATCGGCCCATGGCGGCCTCACGAGAAGAATCCGGTCAATTCCGATGTCCGTAATTCCCGACCCGCAGGTCATACGTTTTACTGGAACGGTGACCTCTGCCGTCCGGCGCAGGACTCTTCTCAACGTTATGGCTATGGAATGACGATTAATAGGATAGTGCGGCTGACGCCCAGTGAATTCGTTGAGGAGGAGGTCTCCAAAGTGCTTCCGCAATGGCGGAAGGATCTGCGGGGAACACACACGCTGAATATTTGTGACGACCTGACCGTGATCGATTGCCTGGTCCGTCGGAGACGATAAACGCAAGCTTTGTTTCAAGGCCAACTTCGAGGAATTGATCAAGTAATATTGTGTTGGTTCCTGAGTTGGCGGGGTGCGGGGTAACATTCAGTTGACGCCTTTGGGCGACCTAGTGAGATTCAGGCAATCAGGTGTGATCTTCTTTGACCATTTCGAAGACCTTTACTGTTCCGTAGTAAGTGAGTGGAGGAAATAGCCGTAGAAGATACGTGTCCAGGTAAGCACAAAACCTTACTGCGGGTCCCCTCCAGAACGGTAATAAATTAGCAACGCTTGAAAGCGGGAGCTGAAAGGTTCGCGCTCGATATTTGTAACGCCTTGCAAAGTCTCTTATTTCTCGGTCTGTCAGGGGCCGCTCGAAAGGTGAGACGTCACCCCGCCTAGGAAAGAAGTGTCTTACCCAAGCAAACAGCTTTGAGTTTCGTACCGGTTCTTCAAATATGCCTCTACCACCCTTGCGTAACACGCGCCGAACCTCCCCAGATGCAAGCTTGAGATCGAGATGGTGAAGAATTGCCATCCCAAAGATGATGTCTATTGACTCATCCTTTAGTGGCAGAGCGTGCGCTGAGCCAAGCAGCAACTGGACTCTGTCGCATCTGTTTGCTTCGACGCGCTTTCTTGCCAGAGCAAGTAGTTGGTCTGATATATCAAATGCAATAACCCTTGCTCCATGATTAGCAAGTATGACCGTATTCAGGCCGTCGCCACAGCCGTATTCCAAGACGGTCTTACCGTTCACTTCGCCGAGTAGATGAAACGCATACTCCAATGGATAGACAGTTGTTTTAGAGGGAGCACGATAACGAGCAATCGTCTTTGCTGGGAGCGATAGCCGGGTTGTTGTCTGCGAGGCTTCTAAAGCACTACGGATCTTTTCCGCACGTTCCCGTTCTTCCAGTGAGATCATATGCAGGATTCCTTGTTGTGTTCAGACCTGAGAGTAGCCGGGGCGGGGATTAAAACACAAGAAAACGAGCTTTGCTATACATTTGGGTAATATCCGCTCAGGTAACTCGGCTATCAACAGGATAGTACGACTGCCCCCGGCCGATGGCGCTACTCAGTGGCGTTAGAACAACAATGTTACAAATATTTGAGCTTGACAAAATAACTCAAATAAGGGCTTAATAGGCCCGTTGGTTGATAAGACCTCGCTCTTTCAAGTTTTACGATTGCAACGATAAAGGCAAACCTGTTGTGAAGCAGGGACGCAAAGCTGTGAGTCTCGTGATCTAGGAGACAGTCTGGCTGCCGAAGGCTATCGGGATGTGCGGAATCCCTATTGCGGATCCACAGATCTTTGTTTTACGGAACCTTTTTCGATGCACCCGTAGAACATCTCATTCCGAGTCTTTCCTTCCTTTCTAACTAATCACGTACAGCTGCCCGCCTTTATCGCGGTCTCCGACGTTTTGATCTGTCAAAAGTCTAGTATTTAGAGACGAACAGTTCATCACGTACGGTTACCCTAAATCGGTACTACACCTGCCCCAGTGTGCTTAGTTGGTCGCGTCTGATGTTCGCTCGAACAGACTGCACAATTTAGACAGTTCTTTAAATCAATCACCGATAAGTGGCACCCCCGTAGCGATGCGGGTCCGCAAATTCAGGAGTCTCGATAACCATCGAGATCGTCCGTTACCGAAGTGAGGCGTAAATGGCTCAGTCTGCTATTAATGTACGACCGCTTTCATTTGTTTTAATTCATAAGTTCCTTACCATAGCCTTGGCACTCGTCGCCGGTACTTTGAGTGCGAAGGCTTCTACGATCATCGTGCCCGCAACTGGAGATCTCCAGGCGGCAATCAATGCAGCACAATATGGCGATACGATAGTTTTACAGGCAGGCGCAGTCTACACAGCCAGCGTTGTGCTCCCGCTGAAGAGCGGCACGGGCGAGATAGTTATCCAGAGTTCGCGCTCGAGTGAGTTACCCGATGGCGCACGCGTGAATCCTGCGCAGACAACTTTGTTTTCGAAGATCCAGTCAATGATTCCGGCTGAACCGGTAGTGAAGACGGTTGCCGGAGCGCACCATTACCGTTTTGTTGGAATCGAGTTCTCCACCAGTAATGCGAGCGTCGTCGTTTACGATCTGATCCGGTTCGGCGAGAGTCGCTTTACTCAAACGACGCTTAGTTCGGTGCCGCATCATCTGGTAATAGATCGCTGTTACATTCATGGCTTTGACACGCAGGACGTACAGCGCGGCGTGAGCTTAAACAGCGCTGAGAGCACGGTCAGTAACTCATACATCTCGAAGATTCATGGCGTAGGT
>DASWDX010000542.1:0-6603 GCA_036395055.1 Pyrinomonadaceae bacterium
CCAGTTCGCGATCCGACATGGCCTGCCCGTCCAGGCATTTGCTGACTTGGTAGCCTCTCATCAAAAAGTATGATGATTTGACATCGTCAGACCGCGCTGCAATTCAATACCTCGCGAGCACTCGACAGCAAGACACATGGAGAACCATCAGCCGCCGCAATACGTACCACCCGGACACTACTGTTCACCGATTCCCAGCATTGAAGACATTGAACGCGCAATCACCGCCGCGCCGGCATCGTACAGCGGGATCGATCTAAGAGAAGATCAACAGCTGGATCTCTTGGAAAAACTCTCCCGATACTACGCTGAAATTCCATTTCCAGCAGAAAAGAACGAGCGGTTCAGATTCGCCTTTCATAATCCCTCGTACTCGTGGGGCGACGCGATCATTCTCTTCTGCATGATTCGCGAGCTCAAACCACGTCGAATTTTAGAGATCGGGTCCGGTCACACGTCTGCTCTAATCCTCGATACGAATGAACGCTATTTCGGTGGCGGCATTGACTGCACCTTTGTCGAACCCTATCCAGAACTTCTGATCTCGCTCTTACGCCCTAACGAGGATCATGAACCTCGGCTGATCTCATGGAAACTTCAAGACGTGAACTTAACGCTATTCGACACTCTCGAAGCAGGTGATTTCCTGTTTGTTGATTCTAGTCATGTAATCAAAGCAGGTAGTGACTGTCAGTTGCTCTTATCTGAGATTCTTCCAAGGTTAAATCCAGGCACTCTCATACATTTCCATGATGTATTCGATCGATTCGAGTATCCGCCCGAGTGGTTACGCGAAGGTCGGGGATGGAACGAACAATATGCGCTTCGCGCGTTTCTCCAGTTCAACGGTGAGTTTCGGATCAAACTTTTCACCGCATATTTGATCGCGCGGCATCGCGAGTGGTTTGAGAAACATATGCCAAATTGCTTGCGAAATGCTGGCGGCCAAATTTGGATCGAGCGTGCAATCGCAACGCGAACAATGTAGATTTAACAGCGCGAACTTGTGCTACACAATGTTTAGTTATGCCCGAAAAACGCCGGTGTAAGACTCAAACAGCGCGATGTTTCAAAACGATGGTTATTGTTACTGCTGCGATTCGAGGACTCAGTTCGTAGCCACGAGCGATTGGTGGCGCGATGATTATCGGTGCACAAACTGCGATTCCATCCCGCGGGAGCGAGCACTTATGTTTTGCATAGAACGATTCTTCCCGCAGTGGCGAAGCCTTTCAATACACGAGTCATCTCCAGTGCTCGGCAGAGGGGCGAATCGGAGATTAACCAAGGAGGCGCCCGCGTACATTGCAAGCCATTACTATCCAGGCGTAGCCCCAGGGACGATCGTGAATGGCATTCGCTGCGAAAATCTAGAACACCTGAGCTTCGGTGACGAGAGCTTTGATTTACACCTCACTCAGGATGTTTTCGAACACCTCTTTGATCCTGCTACCGCTTTCCACGAAATTGCCCGAACGCTTCGCCCCGGTGGAGCGCATCTCTTTACGACTCCGCTCGTCAGAAAAAACGAGCCGACTCGATTTTGTGCATCCTTGGCGCCTGACGGCACTGTCGTTCATTTGGTGGAGCCGCCTGAATATCACGGCAATCCAATATCGCCAGAGGGATCATTGGTCACGGTAAATTGGGGCTACGACATTACCGATTATATCTTCAAGGTATGCGGATTGTTCACCAAGCTCGTTTTTATCGATAACATTGAACTCGGTATCCGCGCTGAATACATCGAAGTGTTGCTGACCTACAAACCTTTGGTACCTTAGGACCGCCATGAGAGTAATCGTAGCGCACAACGCTGGCCGGTGTATTGCTCGTTTGCCTTTGCATTGCGTCCTTACGCCGACTTTTGATGTTTGCAGCGGATTCGCCGTAAAAGGAAAGGAGTCCGTAGCGAGAAATGAGCTGGTCCAAAAATTTCCAGACAAAAATTGAGCTTTTGCGGTTGGTTGGCTGGCCTGCTGGTTTTCCATTTCAGATGGCGGGAGAATCTATTTCGCCGGACGTAAAAGAACCTGAGCTTTTGCAGTTTCGCTTGCAGTCGGGTAGTCGGGACTCAAGCCGCCGCGCTCGTCAAACAGTTCCTGCCAATGAAGATCTGCTTTTGCGGGAATATCCCTAAGCAAGTCAATCAACCACTCCGCGTAGGCGGCCTTACCAGTGGGAGTGTGCTATAGACGCTATCCCGAGGAGGTACACTTGGATCACGACCCAAGCAATAGTGAAACTCCAGCCCAGTGACTAACGAGCGATCGCAAGGCAATGGTACTTTGGAAGGGTTTGGCGTTCTCGCATTGGTTGTTACCTTTCTACTTCGTTACGCACCATTTTTAGCGTCACACCTCCTCTTTGCACCGGTCCTGGACAATGTCTACATCTACGGCCCAATATTTTCAGAGGTTTCACGATTGGCGTCGTCTGGAGCGGTTCCCTACTACCTGCCAGATATTGGGACGGGTTTTCCAGTTTTCGAGAGTCCACATTTTTCCATTCTCTACCCGTTCTATTTTTTTGGGCTGCTCAACTATGGGGGACCATTGGCATCTCTTTACACGCTGACCAATCTCACGCTACTCCACGTCTTCATTTTTTACGTCAACCTTTATGTCCTGTTGCGCTGCGCCACAATCCCACCTTGGGCATCATACATTGGCGCATCCGTAGGGATGCTGGCGGCAAACACCGTACTCTACGCACGCTGGATCACCATTACGGCCAGCTATGCATGGCTACCCCTGGTTCTTGCAGGCGCTGTGCTGCTTTTGCGATTTCCTGGGAAGGCCTGCGGAATACTCGTGTTTTCCATTGCGGCAGGCCTTCTGGCATTGGCGAGCGCCTCACAGGCGGTAATTCACGCGGTCCTGGTGTGTCTGATACTTTTTACGGCAGGTGTTATTTGGCTGTGTCTGGAGCGGCGCTTTACAGATATCTGGCGCATGGCTTGGTCTCTCGCGGTGTGCATCGGTATTGCATTCGGGCTTGCCGGAGTTGCGACCCTGCCAATGTACATCGCCACGGACGAAATGATACGCTTCATCGCTTTAAATGCCTGGGTGATCGGACACGCCAGCATTCCGTGGGAATATTTCAACGTGGATCAGCTTAGGTTAAGCCAGGCAATTCACGTTGTAATCGGACCAACCACGATGGCCACGTGCGCCTCTGTCGGCTGTCCTTATGTAGGCCCGCTAGGTCTGATCGGATCACTCCTCACTGCGATTTACTTCCGTCGGCTCGACGGTTTTCTCCGCACGCTGGTAGCGGCATTTGGAACTATCAGCTTGTATGGCCTGCTCTCCAGTTTTGGAACCAATCTGGGATTTGCCTATGTCAACTTTCACATCCCGTTTATTAATCTGATTCGCGAAGCGTCGCGACATCTTGTTCTTTTCGTGATTGGTACCTCCTTCCTAAGCGGCGTTGGTTACAGTCTTGCGGCGCGAGGTCTCGAACCCTGCAAAAAAAGCGGCTACGCTCGCCAGCTTATTGTTCCAGCGGCGGTTCTGACAATTTTTGCGGGAATCATCCTTTCGGAGCTCCTCCGGAGTGGTGATAGCCTACGCTGGAGTCGATTTTGGATTCTGGTATCAACGCCGATTCTGGTCGTCCTTGGACTCACCTTTAAGGTCTCACATTATTACCATGTCACGTTCGCCGCTTTACTTGTTTCTTTGCCTGGAATGCTCATTCCGGTAGAAGGATTTTCAGTTTCGGAGTCAGCCATCGCTCACTGGACAGGTTTTAGCACACCTATGAATTTACTCAGTCACAGAGTTATCAAGAGCTTCGCAGATAAGATCGATCGCGTCGGTTACCGGGTAGATTTCCGTGATGCCACGTTTCCCGATCGATTTTGGGCGACGAACGCGAGTTATTATGAGATCAAAAGCTTTTATAATCAGCTCACACAACCTGCTCCATACAGGCAATTTCGGTTCAGCGAGCTAAGAAACATTCCACACGTTCGTGCAATGATGGGAGCGCGCTATGTGCTATGCGGTCCTAAGATAATGCCGATCGACCGAGACGCAAAACAGATACTGGAAACTGAAGGCTATCGGCTGTATGAAAATCCCAATCCGATGGGGCGACTCACCCTAGTGCATCGGATCGCAGGTTTCGCGAGTAGCGAGAGTGAATTTATACAAACCAGTAATAGAGGCTTTGATTATCTCTCCGAAGCCTACGTTTCGGACCGTAAGCGGTTTGAAAACGCCCGACAGTTTTTGGGCAATTCTCAAATGTTGTTGCATGGCCAGGACCGTATCGTAAAAACCGTCGATCAGCCGAATCGCAGTTACTCGACAGTTGAGTCCGAGTCGGCTTCGCTGCTGATTTTGAATGAATGGTTTACACCGGCTTGGAAGGCTCGGGTTAACGGCAAAAAGCAGACGGTTCTACGGGTAAACGAATGGCAGACTGGTGTGCTCCTGCCCCCTGGCAGAAATCGTATCGAATTCGACTATTCTCCTACGTTGTTTCGGGTCTTGATGATCTTAAATCGAATCACAATCGTATTGGTCCTGGCTTTTATGATTTTTTGTGTCGTGCGAAAAGCACTGGGTCACAACCTTGGCTCTGCACGATTCCAGGATTCGTGTCCTCTCGTTGACACGTAAGGATGCTTGGCTCCAGCCGTGATAGTGCGTGATTCCCGGATTGGTGCATATTCATAGTTATAAAGGACAGAAACTCGTCGGTGCCCTGCCGCTAATTGTGGGAACACCCTATCGATTTTACGGAATTGACGATTGGGTGGTTCCGCTAGAAGAAGACGAGGCCGAGCAACACTAAGACGATCGTGTGGCGGAGCCTAGCGCCGCTGGATAATTGGATCGCGGTCGTTCCGCCCGATCGGCCACCGCACGATGGATTTCTTCCAGAATTTCGCGCAATCTGTAACGAAATTTCCAGCGGGGAAACTGTTTCTGAAATTTCCTCACATCGCTGATCCATCAGCTGTGATCGCCGAAGCGGTTCGTTGCCTCGTAACTCCAAGTTAATTTGCGTCCGCTAATTTCTTCACACAAATCGATGTAGCCTGCATAGGGGAAAGGCTATATGGATTTGAATAAGTGGAATCTGAGATTAACGAAACGAACTTGGCAAGCGCGATCATCGCGTGGCCCGTAATCGAGGCCTGGTTTGATCCACTTCAGTTCACCGTGTTTGCCGGCGCTGATTCGCGTACGTTCGACGTGGCACAAAAGGGCTCGTCGCCGCCTTGGCTACAACAAAATTGAGCGAATGTGCTTTGGGCAACACGCCCTTGTTGTCATGCTATTTCGTGAGTAGAAGAGTAGATGTGCCGCGATGAATTTCAGTTCCTTTGCCACCAAAGACTCCGCGAACCTCGTTGATGCCGAGAGGCTGTCGCGGGCGAAGCCCGTGCTGTTCCTGCACATTCCAAAAACAGGCGGCAGCTCGTTTCTGACAGTCTTGGGGAACGTATTCGGTGAACGTCGGGTCAGGCGGCTGCGCCGCGCCGAAGAGATGGCCCAGGCGCAAATCGATCGCATCATCTCAGGCGAAATTCAGGACATCGATTGCCTGGTCGGACACTTTCCCATTCATGCGTTTGCCAAGTGTTTGGACACGTTTCGTCCGTTTACCATCCTGCGCGACCCGGTGGATAGGGTAATGTCGCTATTCCGGTTTCTCAAGAGCGCGCCTCACAGCGAAATAGAGCGGTTGGGGCTACCAGAGAGCTTTGGGTTCGACGATTTTATCGAAAGCCGCGTACCGGAAAATCATGCGCAGACTCGCAACATGATGTGCCGCATGTTGTGCGGCGACGCGGAAATAAGCGATCCCTCGGCTGCGGCTTTCTGGCAACCACGTGATCCGGGCGCCTTGGTCGACCAAGCGCTGGCTACGCTCCGAGGTATCGACTTCGGTCTGGTCGAGGATATGCAATCCACTCAGACCTTGCTGCAGCACGCTTGGGCTACCAAGTTCAACTTGGGCGAATACCGCAAGAACGCTACTGGGACACCCGGTGCGGAGTGGACGGCACGCAACATCCAACGGATCGTCGATCTGAATACGCTGGACGTTGCGTTATATCATGAAGCCAAGGTACTGTTTTACACGCGCGTCCGCAACGACTCGGCGCTGGGACGAAAGCCGACTTCGCTGCCTATGCTGCGCGTTCAACCCGGACAGGAGATAAGTGTCAATGATATTCCGGGACGGCGGGGATTTCATGAATTCGAGCCGGGAGGTGGCTTCGCTTGGTTGGCCGCGAACCAGACGGTTCTGATCGGGTTCCTTACACCGCCAAAGATACTGCGGCTGCGAATGACACTCTATTGCGTCACCGATCACTTTCCAGCCGAAGAGATCGAGGTGACCTTGAACGGCGCTCGTCTGACTCATCGAGTAGCGCCCATCGAGGGCAATTGGGTTTCACTAGAGACTGAAGCATTTCGCTCGAACGAAAAACTCAACGTTTTGACATTGAGTCCCCCTTACGTAATTCCAGTTCGCTTCCTACACCCGGCGTCGAGGGATGACCGCTATCTGTCGGTAGCTTTGGAAAAGCTGGTGTTTCTGGAGTGAGGGCGGCCTGCCTGCTGAAGACGA
>DASWDX010000543.1:0-8637 GCA_036395055.1 Pyrinomonadaceae bacterium
AGCAAGTAGTGATCTCGAATAAGTAGACGGTGAATCCCGCGGAGGTAAGTTGGCTTACACTCGTGAGAGACAACGGGGTCAGGATTACAAACGTAACAACTGCCAGGGCGCGTTGCGTTTTCATTTTTCCTCCTGACTTTCGTGATACAAATAGGAAACGCTTCAACGCTCCAGATGAAGCGATTCATTTGGGGTGGGGTTGTTTTAGACATGATGCTCCTAAGGAGCAGTGTCAGTTAAAACTTTCTCAATAGGATTTTGGTTTGCAAGCACTGCCGCAATTGCCTTCAAAAGGGCATCACCGCTGAAGGGTTTTGAAACGTAGGCGCTAAAACCGGTCTTCAGGGCCTGATTCCGATCGAGGTAGGCGTGGGCCGTAACAGCCATGCAGGGTATGGTTCGAGTCCGTTCGTCGGTCTTCAGTTGCTGGAAGACTTCCCAGCCATCCAACACGGGCATCGATAAGTCCATGAGAATGAGGTCGGGCGGTTGGGCGCGGGCAACTGCCAGGCATTCGCTTCCATTTCTTGCCTCACGTACGTCATAGCCTGCCCCCGAAAGCAAAAGCAGCAGGAGCTCACGATTGTCATCATGATCGTCGGCAATTAGGATAGTAGTGGCCATTAAGTAAGGTGCGGAGCCAATGGAATAGCACATTGGTACCCGATGGGACTTATAGCTCAGGGTTGAAGGGGTGTCAATCAGGGCCAAGGAAACGATTTCTTGACTCGCTCATTCCCGCACGGCCATAATCAGTAAAGAGACGCACTGCCCCCGCCAGGTCTCCAACTAGCATTTATCTCAGGTATGATTCTCACCAACGAGGGCGCGTTCAACTTAATCCTTCAACGGAGGAATACACTGTGGTCAGCGGACAACTGGAAGAGAGCTTGCGTCACGATATAGAAAGCTATATCGAAGGGCGCATTACTGGCATCAAACAAGAGATTGCGGCGCTTCAGAGCCAACTCAATGAGTCGCTTAGCCGGCTCTTGGATCGGCAGGCAGAGGCCCAGCTTGACGGCGGCGTCGCTGCTTCCATCATGGAGCACCTGCGAGCGGCACACGAAGAAGGCATCGATCTCGCTGCCTCCGAATCGTCGCGCGCAAAAGCTTCAAGCGACATGGCCATCGTCAAAGCGGCCATCACTGAAATTGACGAGCAGGATTCGCAAGCAAACATCCTGAAAATTCTTGTCAACCGCGCCGCGTCTTTTGCGCCGCGCGTTGCTTTCTTCGTTATTAAAGGCGAGCAGAGCATTGGCTGGCGCGCCCGCGGCTTTCAGGGAACAGTTGGCGACAACGCAATACATCAAATGTCGTTTACCGTCGCCGCCGATACAGTAATCGGTGACGCGGCAAGAACATGCAAGCCATGGAGCGGCGGGCCAGGATCACATTCTGAGGACCATATGATCCTCAATCGCCTGGGCGAGCAGCCGCCCACTCGCGTTGTCGCCGTGCCACTCGTCGTGCGTAATCGCGCGGTGGCAGTTTTATATGCCGACTCCGCTGATCTCGATTCGGAAGCGATCAATCTAGAAGCTCTCGAAACGCTGGTTCGTGTATCCGGTATGGCCGTTGAGTTGCTCGCCGGCCGCGCCGCACCGGCAAGGCAATCGGCAGCACCTCAACCCGCTCCTGCGGAAGAAGCGGCAGCGGAAGCGGCAACGGAAGAACCCCACGTTCACGAGCCGCACGCATACGCGCCGGCAGTGGAGTATGATGAGATTACGCCGGTTGTTGAAGAAAGCGCGCCCGCCGGAGAAATCGCACAAGCACAACCTCAATCAGAGACACAGTACGTCGACACTCAACCCGAACCCTGGGTTGAGCAGCAGCCTGAATTTCAGGCCGAAGGTCAGCCCTCCTATGAACAAACAGAGGCTGCTCCACCAATCGAAGCTCCTGTAGAGATGGCGGCTGAGATCGCTCCACCGGTGGACACCGAGGGGGCCGCGCCGGCAGCAGCTCCCAGACGGCGCTATGGGCTGGATGTCGAACTGCCTGTTGAAGTGGCGAGTGAAGAAGAGCGGCGCCTGCACAACGACGCGCGCCGTTTTGCCCGTTTGCTGGTTTCGGAAATCAAACTCTACAACGAACAAAAAGTTAGTGAGGGCCGCTCGCAGGGTGATCTTTACGCGCGCCTGCGCGAATACATAGATCGTTCGCGCGAGATGTATGACAAGCGGGTCAAGCCGGAAGTGGCGCAGCGTTATGACTACTTCCACCACGAGTTGGTGAACACGCTTGCCGAAGGCGACGCAGCTAAACTTGGTAGTGCTTACCCGGGAGCAACGGTTTCAGCATAAGACGCGACTAAGTTTCAAGTTTCGAGTTTCGGGTTAAGGTGAATTACAGTTTTTGGCGGCAACAGTAGCCGCGTGAAAACCTGAAACCTGAAACTTGAAACTGTTTATGGAAGTGCAAAAGTTGATCAAGAAACTAGGAAAGTATCGTCTAACACTTATTCTTATAGGACTTGCCATCATCGTTGGCTCCTCTCTGCCGGCGTTTATGACCGCAAGTTGTCTGACGCGTCAGCAAACTCCCGCTGAAATAAGAGCACTCGAAAGTTTACGTGCGATGACACGTGGCGGCGTATTGCCCTCGGAAGACGTGGTGGCGCGCATCGAGTCGGATTTTCCGCGCACGAAGGCTGCCGCCCTGGCAAGGATAGCGCTCGCTCGCATAAGGATTAATGCCAGGGATTTTGCCGGCGCTGCGACGCTGCTTGATTCCACTGTAATCCGCGACCACAGTGCGCTGGGAGACTACGCGCTTTTTATGCGTGCCGGCGCACTGGAGCAGGCAGGTCGCCTTACCGAAGCACGCATAGTTTACGAGCAACTACTCAATGATTACCCAGCGTCGCTTCGAACGACAGAGGCGACGTTGCGCGACGCAAATATTCTCATGCGTAGTGGTACTGCCTCCGCGGTTCCCCTTCTCTTGAGGGACCTTTTTGCCAGGGACAACCCAACCGCAGTGCTGCTGACTGCTAAAGCTCAAGAGCAGACTTCTGATTCGACACGAGCACTCGTGTCCTACCGTCGTCTCTATTTTTATGCTCCCGCTTCAACGGAAAGCCAGGAGGCTGCAACAGCAATCTTGCGGCTCGGCTCAACGCCTTCGCCGGCAACAAGCGATGAAGCAGTAGCTCGCGCAGACAAGCTTTACGAGGCGAAGCGATTTTCTGACGCGCTGCAATCTTACAATGACACATTTGCGAGATTTCCTGCTGCGGCAAATGCCGAAGCTCAACTGCGGCGCGTCATTGCCGCAGCCAGCGTCAGGAAAGTAGCGGACGCGATTAGCGCTCTGAATACGATTCCTTCGTCCGCCGGCGAGACGCGCGCGGAAGCGCTTTACTACGTTGCCCAGGCCTGCGCGCGCGCGAAGCAATGGGAGCAAGCACGCGCAATTGTCGAAGAGTTACGGCGCAGCTTTACCGGTAGTCCCTTCACGCCGCGCGCCCTGGTAGCAGTTGGTCAGATTGCGGAAGATGCAAACAACGATGCTGATGCTTCCTATTTTCTGCGCACCGCCGTCAATAGTTACCAGGGCTCAGGAGAAGTGGCGCAGGCGCAGTTTGATCTGGCCTGGATGACTCATGAGAGCAGGAACTTTCCCGAGTCGTCGAAACTACTAACAGAGCATCTCGCTTACTACGCCGACAAGAATACAGACAATCGAGGGCGTGCAGGCTACTGGGCCGCTCGCGATTCGGAACGCGCCGGCAAAATCGCCGAAGCGCGTGCGCTGTACCGGGCGATGCAGGGGCGCTACGACGCCAACTGGTATGGCTATCTCGCCAAGCAGCGATTAGACGCCATGCTTCGCAGCGGCATTGCAACAGTGCCGCCAAAGTCTTTCCCAGCCGATTCTATAGTCGGGCGCGCGATCGCAAATTTGCAAACGGTGACCGTTGCCGAGGAGACAGCCGGCGTGACAGAAGACAAACAGATCGTCAAGGCTGATGAGCTTAATAACGTCGGCCTTAACGATTGGGCTCTGGAGGAATTGGCCGCCGCCAATGGCTCGGCGGGAAACAGTCCCAAAGTTAATCTGGCAATCGCCCGAATTTATCGTTCTGAGGAAGACAACGTACGTGCGCTTAACGTACTGAAGAAAAGTTTTCCTGATTATTCACAGATGAAACCGGAAGAGCTTACGCCTGAGGAATGGGATGTCTTCTATCCGCTTTCTTACTGGGACATCATCGTTCAGGAATCGCGCGCCAGAAACCTCGATCCGTTTCAAGTGGCCGGTTTGATTCGCCAGGAGACGGTGTTTATGTCGCGCGCACGCTCCTCGGCCAGGGCGTATGGACTGATGCAGGTGTTAGTGCCTACAGGCGTGCTGACTGCAAAGAAGTATGGTCTGGAGCGAACGATTACGGAAGAGTCGCTTTACGAGCCGCGTTTGAATATCCAACTAGGCACTGCGTATCTGCGAGATCAAATCGACAAGTTTGGCCGCATCGAATACGTAGCGGCTGCGTACAACGCCGGTCCGATTCGCGCGGTGCAATGGCGAGCATCTCTGCCTGCGGAGATGGATGAGTGGGCAGAAGCCGTGCCGTTTAAAGAAACTCGCGGCTATGTTCAGGGAGTTGTGCGGAATCGACTTCAATATCAGCGGCTCTACGATGCGAATGGCAAGTTTCGTCCCGAGGTTGGAACTCGAGCGGTAACAAAACAACCGGCAACCAGCGCCACACCGGGAGCAGAGCCCGAGGATTCATCGGTGCGTAAGAGGCGTGTTAGCGGGAACGAGCATGAGGAATGAAAACTCAGAAGGCAAAATTGGCGATGGAGAATTGTGGGGGCAGGGCGTCTACCTGCTCGCCTCATTCGTCTGAACGAAAAACAGGTAGCGACAGGGCCAGCTGTTACAGCCTTGCTGCGTTAATCGTTCTAATCGCCTGCCTGGTTTTTCCAGTCCAGTCAATGGGCCAGCCACGCTCCAACACGCCAGTCACAATCACCACTGAGCCCAACGCAATCATCTGGATCGACGAAATTCGCCGAGGTGTTAGTGACGCCTCAGGCAAGCTCGAATTACAGAAGGTTTCAGCGGGTCGTCACACGTTGCGAGTTCGGGCAACAGGATTTAGAGAAGTAACAATGCCGTTGCTTGCCGGCAAGCGAACCCAGGCGGTGAAACTCACAAAGACTACGGATCAGGCAGAACTTACGTTTCAGCAAGCCGAGGATGCACGCGAAAAGGCGAGGGATGATACGTCGCGACAAAGGGCGGCGGAGCTATACCGGGCCACGTTGAAACTTCGTCCGGCGTATCCGGCCGCGCATGTTGGCCTGGCGCGCGTACTCCTCGATCTTAATCAATATCAGGCGGGCCTCGACGAAATTGCAGCAGCGCGGCGCACTCGTCCTTCCTATCCGGAAGCTTCCGCCGTGGAAGGGCGCATTAATCGCGAGGCTGCCTTCACGGACGAAGCCATCAAGTCATTTCGCCGGGCAATCAGAGAGGGACGCGGAATTCAGCCGGAGGCGCACGTCGGCTTGGCGCGAATGCTGGAAGAGAAGGGCCAGTATGACGAAGCCATCCTCGAGTTTCGCAAGGCCATTGATCAGCTTGCGGATTCTGAGCCTGTAATTTACCAGCTCCTGGGCGCGGCTTACGAGCGTACACAGAAATACAAAGAAGCTGTGGCTGCGTATGAGAAATATTTGGCGCTGGCGCCGAATGGCAGCCTGGCACCCGCTATTCGATCCATCATCGATCAACTCAAGCGCGACGCCGCCGGACAAGAGATTATTCCCTAAGAGAAAATCCCCAGCAGCAGATTGCAGGGGGCGCATCTATGTGCGCCCTTTTTCTTGAGGGCTGACACGCTGGTTCGTCCCTGCATAAAGAATCGACTATGGTTGAACGACTGGATCTTTCGCCGAAGCCGGCTCATTTGGATTGGCATGTAACTCAGATGAAGTTGAATCGATGTAAAAATGTGTCCCGACCTTAGCCGCAGTGAGTACCGGATCAGCTTTGCAGCTATAGAATCCCTCCGCCTTGCCTTCCGTTTTCGATGCAACTTCCATAGTCAAAACATAATCCTTAACGGTGGGTTGGCTGGAATTGAAACGCGAATCCAGATAGCCGCCCTCGCTGAGCTGTTGAAAGGTTCCAAACTCGCCACCATTGCTGACGGAATAAGTTCGCTGGGCCACTGCGATAGTGCGCAATGCCGCGGTCGCCGCAGTCTCATCGGCACGTGCCACACTCTGCTGCAAGCCTGTCGAATAGCTTTGACAAGAGAGTGAGGCGATGCAACCAAGAACCGTTAGCGCGAGCAGGGACAATCTAAACATGGCGGGGGATTCCTTATTTTTAATTGCGTTAACCAACCTCTCGAAAACGAAAGCAAGTGTGGTTGTGATCGTTGACCATGCCGACAGCCTGCATGAAGGCATAACAGATCGTCGAGCCGACAAATTTGAATCCGCGCGTGCGTAAGTCTTTGCTCATGGCGTCTGATTCCAGAGTGTAAGCGGGCACAGCTTGCCCACGTTTTCTCTTTCTGGGAACACCATTAACAAATCTCCATACATAACGATCGAAACTACCAAACTCTTCCCGCACCGCGAGAAGTGACCTTGCATTTTGGATGGCCGCGTCAATCTTTAAGCGATTGCGGACTATGCCCGCGTCCAGCAGCAACTGCTGACGCTGTCTGTCGCCATAGCGGGCGACCTTCGCCGGATCGAATCCGTCAAACGCGGCTCGATAGCCTTCCCGCTTTTTTAAGATGATCTCCCAACTAAGACCTGCCTGAGCGCCTTCGAGAACCAGGAACTCAAAGAGTTTACGATCATCGTGAACCGGCACAGCCCATTCGCTGTCGTGATAAGCGATCGACAGTTCGGTGCGAGCCCAATCGCAACGTTTTGGCATGTCGACTATCTTATCAGGAAGTGTTCATCGATGGTGGAAAGTTTGGCTTCGATAGAACTAGTGCTTCACTCAGCACTCATCACTCATCACTCTTCACTCTCCCGCCCACTCTACCAGCCAGGCTCGCCACTATCGTGACCAGCTCGTTGGCATCGACTGGCTTGGCAATGTGAGTGCTGTAACCGGCCACTATTGCCTGCATGCGATCCTGGACTCTCGCGTAAGCAGTCAACGCCACGGCGGGAATGCGCTTATCTTTTCCCAGTTCCTGTTTGCGAATTCTCCTGATCAATTCGTAACCATCGATCTCCGGCATACCGATATCGCAAACCAGCAGATCGAAGCGGTGTTCTTCAATCGCCTTGAGCGCATCCGTTGCGTTACTGACGCCGGTAACCTTCGCGCCGTGTTGCGCCAGCTCGACGGAAATCAAATCCAGAGCATCAGTCTCGTCGTCGACGATTAGTATCTCCAGTCCTTCCAGGCTGACTGGTTCAGATTGGTTCTCCTTCGCTGCTGACTCGGCCGCAGCCAGCGCCTCAGGACGCAGTTCGCCGCTGGGCAATGGCAATCTGATGGTGAAGACAGCGCCACAGCCCTCTTCGCGATTATCAACCGCTATGGTCCCACCATGAAGTTCGACGAGGTGGCGAACGATCGCCAGCCCGAGCCCGAGGCCGCCGTGCATTCGCGTAGTCGAGCCATCGGCTTGGCGAAATCGTTCGAATACGTAAGGTAAAAACGCGGCCTCAATACCCGGTCCCGTATCTTTAACCTGAATGTGAACGTGCGTAGAGCTTTGGTTGACAGAGATCTCGACCTTGCCTCCTTGTGGTGTAAATTTGGCCGCGTTTGAAAGGATATTCCAAACAACTTGCTGCAGACGATCGGCATCGCCGGAGACCACTCGGAGACTTGCGTCTATGAGCGTTTCGATTTGGATTTGCTTTGCTTCCATCGCCGGCCGCACTGCGTCAAGAGCAGCATCGACCACAGCAACCAGATCGACTGGACTAAGATTGAGATGAAGCTTGCCGGTGATCACGCGCGAGACGTCGAGGATATCTTCGATGATTTGTCTTTGGGCCCAGGCATTTCGTTCGATGACTTCCAGCGCATGCTTTGAGCTCTGGCGATCGAGCCGGCCGGAGCCCAGCATTCGCGACCAGCCGATCACCGCGTTCAGCGGCGTGCGCAATTCGTGGGAAAGCGTGGCCAGAAATTCGTCTTTCAAACGGTTGGCCTTTTCCGCGTCGGCGCGCGCAGCACGTTCGCGCTCAAATAGTTCGGCACGATCTTCTTCTGCCCGCCTTCGTTGAGTAAATTGCCCGATCTGTGCGCCAATGCCGGCGACCAGCCTTAACAACTCTTCATCCGGTTCTCGGATTTCAGGACTGAAGAATTCTATTACTCCCCCAACCTCGCCGCCCAGAAGAATGGGAAAGCCAAAAGCCCCGCGCAGCCCCTCCCGCGCAGCCACCCCCGCTCGAGGGAAGTTGCCATCCGCTAAAACGTTGTTAAGCCAGACTGGCCTGCTCAGTTCCCAAATCCGGCCTGGTAGTCCTATGCCTTTCTTGAAGGCAATGGTCTGCGTCAGGCGATCAAATTCAGCAGTCTTCAGGGAAGTGGCATGATACATATCGACGCAATGCATCGTTTCAGTCTGGTGATCCACTCTCCATAAAGCGCCCACCTCCCAATCCAGACTTTCGCAAACTG
>DASWDX010000544.1:0-13175 GCA_036395055.1 Pyrinomonadaceae bacterium
TCTTTCTCCCACTCTTTTTGGGTTTCACTTTTGGTCATGCTCATAATCGGTTTCACCATGGTGACGCAACTGGACGCCTCGAACACGCTGGTTCAAAGAATAGTCCCAGATGAAATGCGTGGCCGGGTGATGGCCATCTGGACCATGATGCTTTCTGGTCTGGCTCCATTCGGATCGATTCTCGTCGGTGTTCTAGCTCAACATTTCACTGCCCGTAGAACTTTTGCGGCCGGGGGTATGGCCTGTGTCATGGGCGCGATGGCATTTGGTTTTCTATTGCCCACGCTGCAGCGCGAAGCGCGCAAACTTATCTCCAAACGAGGGCGCGAGGACGCAATTCTGCTCACTCAAAAAAGACCGGCCAAAAAAAAACGGTGCGCGCATGGTGCCGAGCCACCGCAGTAGCGCTTGCCGCTCTCGATACGCGTTATCCGACAGTCTACTTTCGTAGCCATTACCTCCTAAATACGATCATACCAAAGAACAAAGCATCAACTCAGCGGTTTACCAACTATCCAGGACCCGAAGCTTACGACTTCTTTCAAGTTCTCCAAGACGGGAGACTCCGAAGGACTTTTTTTACGCGATGTTCTAAAAGATGAGGGGAAGATGAGGGGGTTATGTGCCTCTACCAGGCCAGACGTTAGCTTGCTTTGACGGCTGAAACGTCGGTAAATACTACTTGGTAACGTGTAGTAGCATGAGGTCGGCGGCGGGAAACCGGACTTAAAATCCGTTGTCCGCAAGGACGTGCGGGTTCGACTCCCGCCCTCGGCACCAGTCCTAATCTCACTGTTCCAACGGCGTGTACTCGTCTCTCTAGGCAACTCTGTCGCAAAAGTGCGTCGCAGGTCGTGTCAGATCAGACTGCCTTCGACGTTCTGACCAAATGGAATTCCCGCTCGCTTACAGCCTGCCTGAATCCACTTCGGAGCGTGTTTCAAACATGGTGCCCCTAGCAGAGGCGTCTGCGAAGCAACGTCTAACTCCCGGTTTTTGTGCAAGAATCTTGTTGTGGCGTCTTGAAGCGATTCAACCGTAACGGCTTTGCCGATCGATGTGAGACAACGGAGTAACTATAAGGCGGCGGCTTCGCACCGACGCAAACAGTGACCTTAATTTCTGGGGCTATGACCTTCATCCGGGGAGCAGCCAACATAGAGGGGACGGCTCTCCGGAAGGGCGTAGCCGCTTCCGCACATCGGGCGACAAAGCCGACAAACCCGGCTCTCAGTTTGCCATGATTTAACAATATTGGCTTCGCGAAAGGTAATACGTAAACATGAAAATACATGGGCTCAGGCGCAAACAAAGAGTCGTGACTCTCGTCATCACCGGTGCCATCTTAGTAACCTGCTTTATGCGCGTTCGTGGCACGCAGCAATATCGAACCCCATACCTTCGCCAACAGGGAACTGCTACACAACTTGTCGTTGACGATAAACCCTTTCTCGTTCTTGCGGGCGAATTGGGTAACTCCACGTCCTCCAGCCTGGAGTACATGCGTCCCATCTGGCCGAAACTCGCCTCGCTAAATCTCAATACAGTTCTTATTCCGGTCTATTGGGAGCTTATGGAACCGGCCGAGGGAAAGTTCGACTTCACTTTGCTGGATGCCTTAATCCAGGAAGCTCGTAAGCACAAACTTCGTCTCGTACCGTTGTGGTTTGCCTCCTGGAAGAACAGCATGTCGTGCTATGCCCCGGCTTGGGTAAAAACAAATCAACAACGCTTCCCTCGCTCGCAAGACCAGGCTGGGAAGGGCATAGAGATCCTTTCGCCCTTTAGCAAAGAGAACCTCGATGCCGACTCGCGCGCGTTCGCGGCGTTCATGCGTCACTTGCGCGAAGTGGATGGCAACGATCAGACAGTCATCATGGTGCAAGTGGAAAACGAGATTGGAATGATTCCGGATTCACGTGACCGCAGCGCCATCGCGGACAAGCTTTTCAGTCAGCCGGTACCCGGCGAGTTGATGAACTATTTGCAGCAGCACAAGGATAACCTTATTGCAGAGTTCCGAGCGGCATGGGCTGCAAACGGCTTTAAGACCCACGGCACTTGGGAGGAAGTCTTTGGCAAGGGACCAGGAACAGATGAAATTTTCATGGCCTGGCACTTTGCGCGTTACGTAAATCGAGTTGCCGAACTCGGTAAAGCCGAATACCCGCTGCCCATGTTTGTCAACGCGGCGCTGATCCGCCCAGGGTACCAACCGGGTCAGTATCCGAGCGCGGGTCCATTGTTTCATATCATGGACGTTTGGCGCGCCGGGGCTCCAAAAGTTGATTTCTTGTCTCCAGATATCTACTTCTCTGGTTTTGCCGAGTGGTGCAGAAAATTTCATCGTTCGGGCAACCCGCTGTTCATACCCGAGATTGCTCCTTCTCCACTCAACTCGGTTCAGTCGTTTTATGCGATAGGTCAGCATGATGCAATTGGCTTTAGCCCGTTCAGTATAGAGTCTTTGGATGAGGCTACAGGCAACTCACTGATGGATAGTTACGACGCAATAGGACAACTCGCCCCGTTGATTCTTGAGTCCCAGGGCAAGGGTTTAATGGCAGGCTTGCTGCCTGAAGGCCCCGAGCAACGGTTGCCGCAACAGTTGCGCCTGGGTGATTACACTTTAAACATCACGTATGAGCGCCCCCCTCAAGGGCCCGTCACACAAAACGTACCGACTCCTACTGTGATCTCTGGGGGTCTCGTGATCGCGCTGGGACCAGATGAATTCGTCTTCGCCGGTACTGGTCTAACAGTGACCTTCGAGGCAAACACCGCGGGCGAGCCGACCGCCGGTATCCTTTCAGTTCAGGAAGGTAGATACGCGAATGGTCGATGGGTTTCGAGCCGTTGGCTAAACGGTGATCAGACAAATCAAGGGCGTCATCTGCGGCTCGCATCGGGTAGATTCAGCATCCAACGAATAAGGCTTTACCGTTATCATTGAGATTGGCGGCGTCTTTCACCATCCAGCAAGCAGCTTGCTGTTCATGTTACACCTCTCGTTGCGAAATTCGATGCAGATTTAGCAACGGAGCAAGTCCAATGAAACTTACGCGCTACATTCAGAGTCTCAGCACATTCAAACGCGACACGGCGAAACTGGTCCGCCAATTGAAGAAGACTGGACAGCCGGTAGTGTTGACAGTAAACGGCAAGGCCGAACTAGTAGTTCAGGACGCCGAGAGCTACCAGAAACTGTTAGAGGTCAAAAATAGGATGGAGGCGATAGAAGGTATTAGGCGCGGACTCGAAAGCATGAAGCGAAACGCCGGCAAACCGGCAGAAAAACTCTTTCAGGAACTCTTTACTGAGAAAGGCATCTCTGAGCAGGGATGAAACGCTATGCCATTATCTTCGAAGATTCTGCTCAGGTTGACGTGCGCGAATCGTATGATTGGGGTCGACGCACATGGGGCAAGCACGAGTCACAACAGTGGGTTCGCCAATTGCGCAAAGTGGTTTCGGAACAACTAGCCGTCGTGCCGAAAGCGTTTCGCTCGCGCCTGAAGATGATGAATTCTCCGAGGAAATTCGGCAGATGGTGAACTGGTTCGTATCGTTTTGTAAAACTATGTGATGCCGGTTTCACGGGACTTAAAATCCGTTGTCCGCAAGGTCGTGCGGGTTCGACTCCCGCCCTCGGCACCAATCTCTTCAATAACTTACAAGCAAGCATCATTTGAGTCTGAACTTTCGCAACGGAGTAAAGTCAGTTGCGCACATTGTTTTTGTTCAAATTGTTTCGTCCATCTCGTCAGGCGTGTATCGCATTCCATTGTCAAGCCACCACTTCAGCAGCGCGAATATTTCGTTGGCCAGGTAGTTCGCGGCAATCGCAATCGGCACCGAAAGACGCAGCTTTGGACGATTGGACAGTTCAGTCTCGAGTTTGTGGCTCAGGTATTCAATTCCCGACTTCAGCATGGAATCAGCTTTTCCGGAGCTCACCAGTCCCCGGTAAAGGTTTTGAGTTTGCTGAAAATGCCCAAACACGAAAGCGACCGGAAAAAACGAATCGCTACCTGCTCTGTCCCACTGAATTCGTCGGGCAATCTCGTCGAGCAACCTCTCCCACTGACGCGTAAACAAATCTTCCTTATCGCGGTAGTGAGAATAAAACGTCGCGCGTCCGATCGCCGCCCGATCGATCACGTTCTGAACTGTGATGTCGTCAAAACGCTTCTCTTGAATCAGTTCTACGATTGCCATACCCAGCTGCCTGCGCGTGCGCTGACCGCGGGGATCGATTTTCTTAGTCCTTCTCATAACAGATAACAAGTTATCACATCCCAAGTTTATTCGGTCTCAGGGTTCTGGCGCTAAAGTGCGAGATTTTTTCGCAACGTTCCGAACACCGGCGGCCCGAATGTTCAATATCTGTGACCGTTCCGCGGTTTGCTGCTAACAGGCTCACCCGGCCATTCGTATAATCGTTGCATGCATGATTTTCAAAAAGGTGGCCTGGCGCTAATCATCGGGACTGTCAGCGGCTTTATTACGATGGCCTTCCATCCGACGAGTCACGATCTGCTCGCGCCAGAGAGATTCCCAACAGCTGAGTACAGGGTGATTGCGACTCATTCGCTGGCCTTGATCGGTTTGCCATTTCTCTTTCTGGGGCGATTGCTATTTACCGGCGAGTTGACGGGGCAAACCGGCTAGGCCTGACCGCGCTGGTGGTATTCGGATGGGGCTTAGTCGCCGGGATGGCGGCGGCGGTATTCAGCGGCTTCGTTGGACCGGCACTCGCAAGTGAAATCCTCCGGGCTAAGCCGGCCGAGTACGAAAACTGGAGACTGTTGTTTCACCTTAACGGACAACTTAATCAAGCCTTCGCGCGCGTCTTTATCGTTGCATCCGCGATCGCGATCTCATTGTGGTCTTTGGCCGCACTTATCAGTCGCCGCTTACCCGCTGCGCCAGGGGTTTTACGGGCTGTTGGCCGGCATGGGTATCTTATTGTTTCTCCTCACTGGATACTGGCGCCTCAACATCCGTGGTTTTGGAGCGGTAACGCTTCTTACTGGTATCTGGTACATAGTTATGGGCATCGTGCTTTGGCGGACGCCTGCGACATCAGGGCCCTGACTGGAATTTCATTAAGGCGGCGAGAAGCGCAAACGAGCATTTTCGATTGGGGTGCGCTTCGGCTGAATTCGTGCCCGGCAGCCCGTTACGCCACAAACTTATAACCATGGCCTCTCATGGTGAAAAAATGCCGCGGCTCCTTCGCGTCGTCTTCCAGCTTCTGCCGCAATAAGCCCACGTGAACGTCAACCGTGCGGGTCAGCATTCCGGTTTCATAGCCCCAAACCTCGCGCAGCAGTTCATCGCGCGAAAGCGTAACGCCGCGTTGGGCGATAAAGTAGCGCAGCAGTTGAAACTCTCGCGCGGAGAGTTCGACCTGCTTACCGTTGCTAAGCACCTCGGTGCTCCGAAAGTTTACAATGACAGAGCCAAAGCTAAACGCGTCGAGCGGCTCCGCTGCACTCGCCGTGGTCCGGCTGCGCCGCAGCAACGCTTCCAACCGCGCCAGCAACTCGAGCGGCTCGAATGGCTTGCAAAGATAGTCATCCGCGCCCAGCTTCAGGCCCAGGACTTTGTCGATTACCTGGCCACGCGCCGTCAGCATCAGAATCGGCGTCGTGATACTTCCTTGCCGCAGATCGCGGCACACATCAAAGCCGTTTTTGACCGGCAGCATGATGTCCAGAATGATCGCATCGAAGTTGCCTTCGCGGGCGCGAGCCAAACCCGTGAAGCCATCGGCGGCCGTCTCAACGCGATAGTCTTCCGCGTTGAGCAGGTCCGTCAGGGCCATCGTGATGCCTGAGTCGTCTTCAATTAACAGGATCTTGTTTGCCATCGTCGCTGTAAAAAAAGGGCCCGGATGTCAGGTGTCAGGCGTCGGTCAGAAGCCGGCACGATCCACGAACTCACGCGAAATAAGTCCGAACGATCACGAACCAGCAAGCTCTTCTTTCGTATGGCTTCGTGTGATTTCGTGATCGTATCACCATTCCAACTGAAGCCCGCCAGGGCCCTACTCAGGAAACCGGCAGATGCAACGTAAACGATGTCCCTTCACCTAACACTGACTGCACCGTCACGCTGCCGCCAAGCGCGCGCAGGTTACGCTCGACGAGACACAGCCCGAGTCCCGCGCCGCTAGTCGTCGCGCCAATCACACTCTGTCCGCGATAGAAAGGTTCGAAGATATGCGGCAGATCCTTCGGCGCGATTCCGGGCCCGCGGTCTGCAACAGTGATTTGCACTTCCCTGCCCTTCGTGTTTTGCGCGACACACGCGGTTACACTCAACCACTTGCCGCGCGCTGCGTATTTCAGCGCATTCTCAAATAAATTCTTCAGGACACTCTCCAACGCGGGACCATCAGTGAGCACCAGAGGCAGATCTTCTGCAAAGTGCTGCTCGATTTGCCAGCCATCTTCTGCGAAAGGCACGGCGTACTCGGCCAAAGAGCGTTCGGCTATATCAGTCACGTTGGTCGGTTGTGGGTCATAAACTCGACGACCCGATTGAACACCCGCAAAGCTAAGCATTCGCTCGACCTGATTGATCAGCCGGCGCGCTTCACGCTGAATCACGTCACCGTATTGCTGCACCCGGCTCGGGTCCTGGATCGTGCCTTGCGATAAATTGTAGCTCGTCGATTGAATGACAGTCAGCGGCGTGCGCAATTCGTGAGAGACGCCCGCCACGAACTCCATCTGCTGTTGCGCCAAACGGCGCGCGCGCACCGTGGCCAACATCAACATCACTGAGCTGCCCGCCAACAGCACGAAAATAACGAAACTAAAGCCGAGGGTGTTTAGTCGTGCATTTTCGACCAGCGCTTCAATCGAACCGGCTTTGTTTTTCACCACCAGCAGCCAGGCCCGGTCGTCGGTGCCTCCTCGCTTGCCGCCGATCTCAGCGAGCGGCACACCTTGCGGGCCAGACACAGACGGCTGTGGTCCCGGTCGGGTCGGCGAGGGTCCTTGACGACCCTGCGGCATGTTTGCGTCGAGCAAGACAATGCCGGCGTCAACCTGTGACAAGGACCCAATCGTCAGCGTTGGCTCCGAAACATAGATCATACTCAATGGGTAGCTGGCAACGACCGCCACCTGATAACGGGCGCCAGAAGCGTAATGCCGCGCCACTAGTTCGGGGAGCAGATACTGACGGAGATAGTCATTATCGACTTCAAGAAAACACCAGCCCCTCTGTTCGGGCACATGAACCGATCCCCGCGGGGGTGCGGGCCTGAGCGATTGCAGCAAGTCACGCGGCTCCAGCGGCTGTTGTGATGGCGGCGATTGGTTCATCGTGCCGCGGGGCCGTTGCCACTCTGGTGTGGGGGCGCCGGTAACCAGTGGAAATATCAACACCGGTTTACCTTGAAAAAACTCAAGCGCAAATCCATTCGGAAAAAGCGGAGGCTGGCCTCCGGGCAAACGCAGACGCTCCTCCAGAACGCGGCGATAAACGACAAACTCGTTGGGCCAGTCTTCGGTCTTGAATTGGTTGTCGCCCGTCTGCAGCCGTCTGAAGACGACTCCCTTGTCGCTTTGCGTGCCGATGCTGATAGAGGCTAGTTGCGGGCGGTCAGAATTGCTGTGCCATCGTCTGGTAATCTCGATCATGTATGGCTCGAATGCGGCATCGTTTCTTTCGTCCGGCGGTGGACGGAAGAAAGGCAGCAGTTGCAGCAGGGTATCCCGGAAATCGCCGCTGAAGTTCAGTAGCGTCCCTTCCATGACTTCACGGCGCCGTCGCCGGTCGGCGTCGCTCACGCGATTGACCCAGCGATACTGGTGCACGCCGGCGAGCACCGTAAGCAGCAACACCGCCACGCAACCCGACACCAGCCAATTTGTTCTGACACGATCGAACATCGCTCGCATTATAGCTTTCGAATTTGGTCACCGGCATCGACTGGGACCAGGAGTTTACCTCGTCTTTACAAAACGGTGATCACTTTACGAACACTTTACATATCCTCTTCCACCTTTCGCTTTAGAATAGCCCTCGATCGTTGTAGTCCCACAAACCTTCAAGAGGAGAACTAATGCGAAGACTAGCAATTCTAATCATCCTTGTTGCGACGGCCGCCGTCGCGCAGCAGATGCCGGCGAAAACGTCCCGCCCACAGTCCGATGCGCAAAAGGCTTTCGAGAAAATGAAGACCCTGGCAGGTTCCTGGGAAGGAAGCATCATGGGCATGCCCGTGCAAGTTACTATTCGGGTGACATCCAGCGGTAACGCGATCCTTCATGAGGGGACTTCGAGCGGCATGAAGGACAATCCGATCACCATGCTTTATGTGGACAGCGATCGCTTGCTCCTGACACATTATTGCGACTCTGGAAATCGGCCGCGGATGCAGGGCAAGCTGTCGCCGGACGGAAAAACGGTTACATTCGATTTCCTCGACGTCTCCGGCAACGCGCAGAGATTCCTGATGCACGATGCTGCGTTCACACTGATAGACGCGAATCATCACATTGAGGAATGGACTTACATTCTGTCAGGAAAACCGCCAATTCGTGGGCGCGGCGAATTTCAACGGACAAAATGACTGGGCCGATATCACGGTAGCGTGAAGGGCGGACTGACGGCCCCGCTGTTGCAATCCCGCAAGGTCTATGCTTCGGAACAGAGGGAACCCAGTAAGCTGAAGAATATAGTTCCTCCAACCAGGCGATCCGGCCACATTTGTTTCCACCATTCATTACATGAACGCGCAAACGATCGTCGTTTTCGTCTTTATACGATTCACGATTTACTGGAGGACCAATGACATCACCCATCACCCCGTCTTCTCCACGTTTCCTCGCCCGCATGACAGGCCTGTTTTTTCTGCTCACAATCTTGACAGGAATATTCGCTCAGGGCTTCGTCAGTGAAAGACTCATAGACTTCAGTGACGCTGCAGCTACGGCGACCAACATCCTGACGCACAAAGGCCTGTTTCAGTTGGGCTTCACCGTCTATCTCATCGAGATGGCGTGCCAGGTCGCGACCGCAGTGCTCTTCTATCAATTGCTGAACCCGGTAAACAGAACCGTCGCTTTGCTGGCGCTCTTCCTTGAAGTCACCGGCTGCATTATTAAGACCTTCGCACGGGTTTTCTATATCGCTCCGTTGTTCGTGCTGGGACGCCCGGCGGCTTTGGTAGGATTCAGTGCGGAACAATTGCAGTCCGTGGCGCTCATTCTTTTTAAAGTGAATGATCAGGGCGCTGGTGCGGCTTTGGGATTTTTCGGATTCTCAACTCTTCTGGTCGGCTATTTGGTTTTCCGCTCAACGTTTCTGCCGCGCTGGCTGGGGGTTTTGTCGTTCGTTGCAGGCTTAGGCTGGCTGACCTTCCTTTACCGGCCGCTGGGAGATCGTGCATTTCCCATCGCGGCACTCTTCGGTTTGTTAGGCTCAGCCGCAACAATTTTCTGGCTACTTGTGTTTGGTGTGAATGAAGAGAGATGGATTAAGCAGGCGGGGTCAGGAGCTGGGTCTTAAGCAGCAAGTTCCGTGTACGCGGTCGGTATCGCTCCCGGTACCGACCTCAACGCGCCCGTTAACCGTTCGCGCTTAGCGTTCTGAAGGCGCCGGACTTTCACTGATTTGAATAATAGGCCGGTCACGCTGGCTCAATTGTTGACGGAACAACTTAACAACAAACCGCCAAAGGACCTGACTGCTAATTCTTTACCGACTATGAGCCTAATCAAAAACCCCGGTAGACGCGCGGGACTGCTGTACCTCCTGTTGATGGCCGCGCCGCTTCGATTAATTTACATTCCGGCGAAGCTCTTTGTTCCGGGCGATGCGGCGGCGACCGCGAACAACATCGCTACGTACGAGACGCTGTTCCGTTTGGGCATGCTGGCTGAATTGTTCACCGGCGTCGCCGTGATTTTTGTGACGCTCGCCTTCTACGACCTATTTAGGCCAGTTAATCGCAAGCTTGCTGTGTTAGTGGTAATTCTCGGAGGCGTGCTGCCGGCAGCGATGTACTTCGCGAATGTGTGGACTGACGCGGCTGCGCTGACGCTCGCGCGCGGCCGCGGAGGTTTGCTTGCGGCGAGCGGCCGCAACGTGTTGACAGCGTTCGACGAACCGCAACGGCAGGCGCTAATGATGTTTTTCCTGCATCTGCACAACCAGGTAATTAATGCCGCGCAAATATTTTGGGGCATATGGCTTCTTCCGCTGGCTGTTCTAATTTACCGTTCGCGTTTTCTCCCACGGTTTATCGCCGTATGGCTCATCGCAAATGGCGTTGGCTACGTCGTACTGAGTGTTGCCGTTTTGTTACTTCCGCAGTATTCCGTCAAGGTTTCCAACATCGTGTTTCCAGCGCTGGTTGGCGAGTTGGTGCTGATGCTCTGGCTCATCATTCGCGGTGTGAACATGGAGAAATGGAAGCTGTTGGCGCAACAGCGAGCTGAGCACAACGAGAATGTCGGAAGGGTTTCTAATGTTACGTGAGAGGTACAACTTAATGCAGCGACCAAACTGGCAGATCTGGGCAGGATTTCTGCTCACGGTGTTTGGGTCGTAGGGATCAGCGTTGATAAGCCGGAGAAGACTCGCGAATATATGCTGCAAAAAGCTGGCCGCTATGATCTGATTCCCGCCGAAGAGATCGCTTTGAAGTGAGGGTTTACGAGGGTGAAACAGTTTTCGATCCGAAATCTGAGAGTAATTTGGTTTGTACATCCGGCAGAGACATTTCGCGTCCGGCTGAGTTCCTGCTCGACTCCTCAGGCACAGATCTGAATGATTTAATTCGCGGTCTTGAATGCAGAGGCTCGATACGCTCAGCCGCTTGTTGCTGCATGTCGGGCAGCAAGTGCGAGTTAAGTGTCAAGCGTGAGCACGATTGTTGAAAGACCCAAGCGCTCGGCAGCTACCTTTGGATTCCCACCACCCGCAAGAAGGCGGAAAAGCTGGTGACACTGGCGCGTGAGCAAACGAGGGTAGATAATAGTCAATGGATTAATGAAGCAGCAAGATCCCGTGAGAATCCGGGCCTGCATCTTCGACTGCTTTTCAGATCCAACCCAAGGTGGTAACGCTACCGTGAGTAGAGGGCGCCATAATGGCAGCAATGAGTCTCGCGGCCAAACCTATCGCGTTTGCCGAGCCTGTCCCGACGCTTTCGGTAAAAGATGCTGTGGCAATGATCGTTGGTATCGTTGTCGGAGCCGGCATTTTTCGCACCCCTTCGCTGGTTGCCGCCAACGTGACGAGCGAGACTAGCGCCTTGTTACTTTGGGTGGCCGGCGGTGCAATCTCACTGGTGGGTGCGCTTTGCTACGCGGAACTTACCACTACCTATCCACATACGGGCGGCGAATATCACTATCTCACGCGTGCGTACGGCAAGCCACTTTCATTTCTGTTTGTGTGGTCGCGCATTACGGTAATTCAGACCGGCTCGGTAGCTCTCCTGGCGTTCGTTTTTGGCGATTACGCGTCACAGTTACTACGCCTCGGACAGTTCTCTCCGTCAATTTATGCCGCGCTTCTCATTATATTCTTAACCAGCTTGAACATGGCGGGCGTGCGGCAGGGTACGCGGACGCAAAATCTCTTGACGGCAGTGGAAGTACTCAGTCTGCTCCTGGTCATCGGCGCCGGATTGTTCTTGATCGAATCGCCCGTGGCGCAGATGAACCCGCCTACAACCGCACAAGGCTCCAATGCCGGCATAGGTTTGGCTATGGTCTTTGTGCTGCTTACCTACGGTGGCTGGAATGAAGCTGCTTACATTTCCGCGGAGATGAAAGGACGACGAGATGTGGCGAGAGCGTTGTTACTTGGTATTGGTGTGATTACCGGACTTTATTTGCTGATTAACTGGGCCTACCTCCGCGGGTTGGGGCTTGCGGGGATGGCGGGTTCGGAAGCTGTTGCGGCCGACTTGATGCTAAAGGCAACCGGACAGGGTGGAGCGCTGTTCGTCAGTTTGCTGGTCGCAATCTCCGCTTTGACTTCAGCAAACGCCACGGTGTTTACGGGTGCACGAACAAATTATGCCCTTGGCCGTGATTTCCGGCTGTTCAGATTTCTTGGACGCTGGCGCGGAGCAGCTAACACTCCTACCAACTCCTTGGTCGTTCAGGGCGCGATCGCTTTAGCACTTGTCTCGATTGGTACAGCCACGCGCAAAGGCTTCGCGACGATGGTTGAGTATACGGCTCCTGTCTTCTGGCTTTTCTTTTTTATGGTGGGCCTGTCTTTGATTGTGCTGAGAATAAGAGACTCCGAGACGCCGCGTTCGTTTCGCGTGCCGCTATACCCGCTGACACCGATTCTGTTTTGCGTGAGCTGTCTTTATATGTTGCAGGCGAGTCTCGCTTACACCGGGATTGGAGCTCTAATTGGAGTTGCAGTGCTCCTGACGGGCTTGCCAGTGTTATTCGTAGCACGCTATTGGCAACGCCAGGGAACAAATCATGACCCGAGTTGGAAAGACGGCGAATGATTCCAGAGACAACGCAGCCTAACCACCTCGCTGACTGAAGCGAGCCTAATGAGGGAAGAATTATGGCCAGAAATCTAGTTGGATTCGTGCTTGGCCTGGTGCTCCTGGCATCGCCCGCTTGTACGCCTCAGTCTTATTCCGAGTTAACCGGGGCGCCACAACGCTCCGAAGAGGAATTCGCTGCACAGCGACGCAAACTCGTCGAGTTGCTCAAGTCGGAAGGACTCACGAACACAAGAGTCCTCGAGGCCTTGCTAAAGGTGCCTCGTCATAGGTTTGTTCCGGCCTCGCACCGAGACTTGGCATACCAGAACCGTGCCCTGCCTATAGGCCATGAGCAGACGATCTCGCAGCCTTTCATTGTCGGTTACATGACCGAAGCGGCGGAGATCGCGCCGGGCGAAAAGGTTCTGGAAATCGGCACCGGTTCCGGCTACCAGGCGGCAGTGCTGGCTGAGTTGGGGAAGGAGGTCTACACCATTGAGATCATTCCGCCCCTGGCCGACAGCGCTCGGAATCTGCTGCGCGAAATGGGTTATAAGAACGTGCAGGTGAAAACCGGGAATGGCTACTTGGGTTGGCCCGAGCATGCTCCGTTTGATGCGATCATAGTCACAGCGGCGCCGGACGAAGTACCGCAGGCTCTGGTTGATCAGTTGGGCGTGGGAGG
>DASWDX010000545.1:0-5154 GCA_036395055.1 Pyrinomonadaceae bacterium
CGGTAGTCAGGCTTCTTACAGCGCGCAACAAAATTACAGGCTTCAGATCTCCGGGCGAAGGTTAAAGAGCAAGCGCAAAAGTTAGTCGCCCGTGGTAGAATTCATTTTCTAGCTGAGTAATGTCTTCGACTAAAAAGAACATATACAACGAGATGACAATACCGAGACTAACGGCTGTAATCGAGAAAGAGCATCATCCAACAAAGTGAGCTGCCAAAATCAGAGTTCATGAGATGAAGCTCGAACAAACCAAAGCCGGAGGCGAACCGGCACTGAAGAAATCACCGTCACGCTTACGAGAATTGACTACCGAGTTGCAGAAGCTCGAGGCCCGGCTGCGTCTCGGGGGCGGGCCGGACAAAATTGAACGACAGCACGCGCAGGGCAAACTCACCGCGCGCGAACGCATCGACCTACTCCTGGATAAAAATTCCTACGCGCAGGAGATCGGGCTACTGGTCGCGTATGACCAGTACAAGGAACAGGGGGTAAAGGGGAAGGGGGAAGGGGGAAACTACCAGGAAATAACCGGCAGCAGGCAGGAGGCAGACGGCAGAAAGAAAGAAGAAGAAATCGGAGCCGCACCAGGCGCGGGGGTTGTTACCGTTGTCGGGCGTGTTGAGCATCGCGAAGTCGTAGTAGTAGCAAACGATGCGACTGTGAAGGCGGGATCGTGGTGGCCGGAAACGATTAAGAAGATTCTGCGCGCGCAAGAGATCGCGATGCGCTCACACGTCCCCATCATCTATCTCGTTGATTCCGCCGGAGTGAATCTGCCATATCAAGGTGGAGTTTTCCCCGGGCAGTATGGCGCCTCGCGAATCTTTTATTACAACTCCATCATGCGGAGATATCTGAAAATTCCGCAGATTTCAGCGGTGATGGGTCCGTGCATTGCCGGCGGTGCCTATTTGCCCGCGCTCTCGGATGTGATTGTGATGGTCGAGGGAACATCGTTCATGGGTCTGGGCGGTGCAAATTTAGTCAAGGGCGCCACAGGCCAGACGATTGACAACGAAACCCTCGGTGGTGCCCGCGCCCATAACGAACTCTCAGGCGTGGCACATTATCGCGTGACAAACGACGAGGACTGTATCGCTCGAATTCGCGAGTTTGTTTCCGAGCTACCAATGAAGGCGATTAGCGCCGTTCCCATTTTACCGAGCACTGACGCGGCGCGTCCCGTCACCGACCTCTACGACATCATTCCGGAAGATCACAAACAACCTTACAACGCGCGCCACCTTTTGGATTGCCTGCTGGACGGCGGCCATCTCGACGAGTTCCAGGCAGACTACGCGAAAGAGATGATCACCGGACAGGCGCGCATTCGCGGTATACAGGTTGGCGTGATCGCCAATAATCGCGGCATGATTCGTCCGCCCGCCGGTGGTCCACCTCGCTTCGGCGGCATCATCTACACCGAGTCAGCGGAAAAGGTGGCCTATTTCATCGAAACGTGTAACAGGCGCCAGACGTCGCTGTTGTTCATTCAGGATGTTTCCGGTTTCATGCTCGGACCAGAGGCGGAACACTCAGGCATCATTCGCGCCGGCGCGCGGTTCGTGGAAGCTATGGCCACGGCCGCGGTGCCGAAGATCGTCTTGACTGTCAACCACGCGTCGGGGGCCGGCTATTACGCGATGGCGGGCCAGGGCTTTGATCCGGACTTTATTTATACGTGGCCGACCGGGCGTATGGGCGTCATGGAAGGCGACTCGGCGGTCCAGGCGGTGTTTGGCAGTCAGCTCGAAAGGTTGAAGCGCAATGATTTGAAACCCGACGAGAAACTTGAAGCGGCGATCGATAACGTGCGTGAGACTTATGACCGTGAACTCGATGCGAAGTATGCCGCGGCACGTGGATTCGTTGATGCGGTGATCATTCCGGAAGCAACGCGCGACGCGCTCGAGCTTAGCTTGCTTACGAGTCTGAACTTTAATGGGCCTCACCTCGGTCAGTTTGTGCTGCCGTCGAACCTGGTATAACAACGTATCACTTATCCAGGCTTCAAAAGCCTGCGCAAGAATACCGGGTTTTGTCCAGTCAACCAGGGTTGTGATCTGGACCAGTTTGGTGATACAAAAGAGTCGAACAGACGCTTTCCCTTCGGCTAATATTCCCCCGAAAAGTTGATCGATTTTTTCGCGCAGCCTCGTGCCTGTGCGACTGCTTACACGGGAGGGTTTGAATCATGAGTATGAAGATCGTTCGTTTGATCAGTTTCCTATTTGCATTCGCTCTGGCTGCTTCGGCTTTTTGCGTTGATTTCACAGTACTGGCGGGGAGTTCAACTAGTCAAAACACGAATTCCTCGACAACTACCGCGGAGAACTCCAACACACGCAAAACCAGTAGCGGACGGCGACGTCATCAGAAACGGCCCGCCGCTGCGAGTCCCGCGGAAACCCCTACGTCTACCGGCGAAAGCACGTCAATGGCAGCAAGCACAACCGAACAGACAGACTTGTCGGGAACCTATACGGGTACATTTGATTGTTCAGATGCCGGGGTAAGTGGTGAAACCACTCTGACTGTTACCGGTAATCAATTCACTCTGACGGATGGGAAATCCGGGCGTATTGTGGCTTCCACCACTCGCGGCTACACGGGAGTCGCGATGCAGTTTGGAGAACTAGCTACCACGCCAACGGCGCAGCCCGGCACTCCGCCAGTAATCGTTTCCATGCGTGCAAAGAAGTCAGGTGATCGTTTAACACTTACGACGGTCCCGGGCGCAACTCACGTGTGTTCATTTACGCCCAGGGGCGCCTCGCGCCGTGCTCGATCTCGAAAAACAAAGCCAGTGTCCCCGGCCGCAGTTACGGAGCCGGTTACTCCGGCAGAACCCACGATGGCGCCGCCGGCTTCGGCAGGACCGGAACCACCCGCCACACCGGCTCCACGTCGACGCGGCCGCCGAGGTAGCCGCAGTAACCAAAATACAAATAGGAACTCAAATATGAACACGAACAACAACACGGGCACAGGTAATGAGAACACGACTGCAACCCCGACACCTACGCCTGGCATCCATCGGAACTGATGGTCTTGTTCAGTTCAGCCCCTTCGATTTGGATTCCGCATGGGCCGAGAAAAGCATCGCGGGTGGCGTGGTTGTGAGAAACCATGTCGCCCGCATTGCATGTCAGAAATAAACCAACTACATTCCCTCTCTGAAACTAGCGTCCTGACTGTGCATCCCTGACTAGAGAATCTAGTGGTCGGAGCTAGTCCTTGAACAACAAATGAAGCAAAAAATTCGCATAGCCGCCGGCCAGGGCTTCTGGGGAGACCTGCCCGACGCCCCGGTGCGCCAGGTGGAAGATGGCCCAATTGACTACCTGATGCTCGACTACTTGGCCGAAGTTACAATGTCGATCATGCAGAAGCAGCGTTCACGCGATCCGTCAGCCGGCTATGCGAAGGATTTTGTTCCGCTGATGAAGGAGATATTGCCTGCGTGCGTTGAACGAAATATTCGCGTTACCGCGAACGCAGGCGGCGTGAACGTCGAGGGTTGTGCAAACGCGATACGGCATGTCGGCCGTGAGCTTGGCCTCGGCGGCAAGCTTCGCATTGGCATTGTCATCGGCGACGATATTATGGCGAAACTGGATGAGCTGCTCAGCCGTGGAATCGAGCTGCGCAACATGGACACGGGAGCAGCGCTCTCGACTGTTCGTGAACGAATACAAAGCGCAAATGTCTATCTTGGCGCGGCACCGATGGTGGAAGCACTCAATCGCGGCGCGCAGATCGTGATTACCGGTCGGGCGACCGACACCGGTCTGACACTAGCGCCGCTGATGCATGAGTTTGGGTGGGCCGCAGACGATTGGAACAAGATGGCCGCGGGAACGATAGCGGGGCATCTTATTGAATGTGGCGCGCAATGCAGTGGTGGCAATTGCCAGTATGAATGGCGCAGCATTCCAAATCTGGCCAACGTTGGTTTTCCAATTGTCGAAGCCATGCCTGATGGGAATTTCGTAATTACGAAACATGAAGGCACGGGTGGCTGGGTGATTATTCCTTCTATAAAGGAACAGTTGGTTTATGAGATGGGCGACCCTCATTCCTACATCACGCCGGATTGCATTGCGGATTTCACTACCGTCCGCCTCGAGTATGAAGGCCGGGATCGTGTTCGCGTCTATGGAATAGAAGGGCGCCCGGCAACTGAAACTTTCAAGGTTTCGATCAGCTATTCAGCCGGCTACAAAGCCGTCGGCACACTCGTCTACTCCTGGCCTGAAGCGTACGACAAGGCTCAGGCGGCCGACAGAATACTGCGAGCCCGGCTCGATCGCCTGGGGTTGAAGTTTGATCAAATCCTGACAGAGTTTGTCGGCGCGAATGCGACACATGGGCCACTTGCAGGTGCGCCGCCGGCAGACTTGCCTGAAGTTCAATTGCGCGTTGGTGTACGCAGTGAAGATCGGAAAGCGGTCGAGAGATTCACCAAAGAGATCGCGCCATTAGTACTGACTGGGCCGCCGGGCGTCACCGGTTTTGCCGGCGGGCGACCCAAAGTTGAAGAGATTGTTGCCTACTGGCCGGCGCTGATTCCAAAAGGGGAGATCAACCCCACGGTGTCAATCATTGATGTGTAAGACTTTTGAAACGATTCTCGGTTTCTCATTTGAAGATACAGCTCGCAAAACTTGCGCATGCCCGCTCTGGTGATAAAGGTGATACGGCGAATGTCGGTCTCATTGCCTTGCGCGAGGAAACCTATCCGATTCTCGTTCGCGAAGTAACGGCACAGCGCGTTAAGCAACACTTCAAGGGAATCTGTAAAGGCGATGTTGAAAGATTTGAGCTACGAAATCTCGGTGCGCTTAATTTCCTGTTGCATGAGAGCCTTGATGGTGGGGGCACGCTCTCTCTGATGACCGACGCTCAGGGAAAGACTTTTTCAACCGCGCTGCTGAGAATGGTGATTGAGATCTCCGACGATGAAGCACAGAACCTCGATGTGAGTTAGGTTTTAAAGAACTGTTTTAGAAGAATGGCAAAGACAAGCGGGGGCAAGCCCACCTTCCTAACCTGAGAGCTACTCCGACTAATGTTTGATTTGCAGTGAAAGCCTTTCAATCAAAAATCAAAGGCAACTCAAATAGTCTCATGGTCAGGAAGGCGGGCTTGCCC
>DASWDX010000546.1:0-2262 GCA_036395055.1 Pyrinomonadaceae bacterium
AATGGAAAATTTTCCGGTACTCAAACGATGTCTGACTTCAACCCCAAAAAATATAGTGGTTCGCGGGACCAACTGGGTCGGCGATGCGGTCATGACAATACCTACGCTGCGCGAAATCCGCCGCCTCTTCCCTTCAGCACAGATCACGCTCGCCAGTCGCTCCTGGGCTAAAGGCCTGTTCGCCGGCGCTGAGTTTATCGATGAGCTGCAGGTTCATGAAGGCAGCGGGCTGCGTTCAGTGGTGCGGCAGGTACGCCAGTGGCGCAAACAGAATTTTGACCTCGCTGTTCTCTTGCCAAATTCTCTTGAGACGGCGCTGGTTGCTTCACTAGCGCGCGTGCCGTTGAGAATTGGGTATGCAACCGATGGCCGGCAGGCGCTGCTTACTCACCCTCTGGAAGTGCCCGAATGGCGCAACTCCAAACACGAGGTTTTCTATTACTTAAAAATCGCGGCAGAACTCGAATGGCTCATCAAGCGTGAGCAAACTTTTCTAAACACACAACCCGATGGCTCGCTTGAGATCTCGATTGGTCGTCAGGGAGCGGCGCGAGATTTTCTGCGCGCCCGCGGAGTTAGGAACATCAGCGATGGCCGCGCAATGGTGGCACTTTGTCCCGGCTCAATCAACAGTCGAGCCAAGCGTTGGCCAGCAGAACGCTATGCGGCCCTTGGCGACAGACTAATCGATGAACTGCAGGCGGAAGTTGTCCTCATCGGATCCGTTGCCGAAGTAGAAGTGTCCCTTGAAGTCAGCCGGCAGATGCGCAATCAGCCGGTGGTGTTAACCGGCCAAACTGATCTCGCGGAACTTGTTGCGATTCTGAGTCAAGTCGACCTTCTTATTACCAATGACACCGGTCCCGCCCACATTGCGTCAGCCCTTGGTCGGGCGACGCTGGTGATCTTCGGCCCCACGAATCCACTTACTACGCGACCGTTTTCACCACTGGGAGAGATTTTGCGCCAGCCACCGGATTGCGCACCGTGCATGCTGCGCGATTGCCCCATCGATCACCGCTGCATGACGGCGATCTCGCCGAACGAGGTCTTCGAACGCGCGCGGACAATGCTGGCGAAACGAAATTTTGCCACTGAGACGCAGAGGCACAGAGACTTGCAGGATATTGAGAAAGGTGCGGTCAAGGTTAATACTTAATGAGACTCCTTTCACGTCTGCCATTATCTCAGGGTCTCGGAGACTCAACGCTCGCACTTCCAGCTTTTTTGACGAGGGCTTTGCCCGGTCCCAGAGGGACGAAATGTAACATTTCGCTCCTCCGGAGCTAAGTCGTTTGGTTTGGTGGTTGTGTCTATAAACATCCGGCTCCTCCGGAGCCAGGAACATTTCGTGCTAAAGGATCTTAATGAAGCAACGAGCAGTTTTCATTGACCGCGACGGCACGCTCTCAGAAGAGGTCGGCTACATCAACCACCCTTCTCGGTTTAGCTTGTTCCCCTACGCAGCTTCCGCCATCAGACACTTGAACGAAAATGGCTGGCTGGCGATTGTGATTACAAACCAGGCAGGTGTGGCCCGCGGATATTTTTCCGAGGACATGATTCAAACTGTTCACGAACGGATGGAGCTGGAGCTCGAAAGCAACGGCGCCAAACTGGGTGCGATCTACTATTGCGCTCATCATCCATCCGTGGGCGAGCCTCCCTACCGTCTCGATTGCGATTGCCGCAAGCCAAAACCCGGGCTGATTTCACGCGCAGCGGAGGATTTTGATATCGACCTTCAAGCTAGCTGGATGGTGGGGGACCGCTATAGCGATATCGAGCTTGCCAGGAATGCCGGGCTGAAATCTATCTTTGTACTGAGCGGCTATGGGCGCGGCGAATGGGAACACCAACGCGCAAACTGGATCGAAAAACCCGATCTGGTAACCGAGAATTTGTTGGAAGCTGTGCGCCTGATTGTTTCACACTCTTTGAAGTGCGCCGACCTGTCTGTGCCTTAGTCGCTAAGACCTGTAGCAGGACTCGTTAGCTGCATGAGTTCAGCGCAGGAAAGTGACAGGAAGCCGCTGTCCGCAAGCGGCGACGGGTCGCCGCACTCCAAAATTGGGGGGGAAGATTTTGACCGTCGAACGAACATTATCGCAGGAGCGTCTGATAAATATTGTTAGACGCTTTCCGCAACGCCACATTCTGGTTGTTGGAGATTCCGTTGCCGACCAGTTTGTTTACGGCGCTATCGGACGAGTGTCGCGCGAGGCACCTGTATTCATCCTGCGTCATGAGCACACGGAAACA
>DASWDX010000547.1:0-12547 GCA_036395055.1 Pyrinomonadaceae bacterium
GAGTTGAACTCTGAACTCCTCTCCATTACTCTTAACGTGAATACCCCAATCTAGTCTGACAAAACCTGGAAGGGAGGGAGTTCTCTATGCCTGAAGTTGGAGATACTGCCCCGGACTTTGAGCTACCGAGCCATTTGGAAAAAGGAAAGAAGGTGAAGCTCTCGGATTTCCGCGGCAAGAACAATGTTGTGCTGTCGTTTTATCCGCTGGCCTGGACGCCTGTCTGAACCGCGCAGATGCCTGCGTACGAGGCCGACCTCGAACGCTTCCAAGGCTACGATGCTCAGGTTCTGGGCATATCAGTCGATAGCGTTCCGTGTAACACCGCATGGGCCAAGAGTCTCGGCGGTCTGTCTTATGATCTTTTAAGCGATTTCCATCCCAAGGGTGAAGTCGCCAAACTCTATGGAGCCTATCGCGACAGCGATGGCATCAGCGAGCGCGCGCTTTTCATTGTGGACAAAGAAGGCAAACTTGCCTACAAGGATATTCATAACATTGCAGACCAGCCGGACAACGAGGATCTGTTCGAAGTCTTGCGCAAACTATAGATAAACGGGGATCCGGTCAGGCCTCAGCGGTCAGGGAACAAAAACTTTCGAAGCTAACCGAGGCAACGTTGGCTATGAAGTGCTCCTTTTACATCGTCTGCCCTGCCCCCTGATCGATCCCTGTTCCCTGACCCCCCTGTTCCCTGACCCCTGTCCCCCGGGTTTCCACATATGTCGCTCTCAAGAAAATGCGTTCCATTCACACCCTTCGAAGGTGAGCTCGCCAAAAGCACCGTTGCGCTCGTGACGGCCGGCGGTGTTCACCTCAAGGACCAGGAACCTTTCAATATTGCCGACGAGCTCGGCGATCTGGGCTACCGCATTCTTCCTGAGGACGTCGATTCTTCTGATCTGATGGTCACCCATCATCACTACGACCACAGCGATGCCGACGAGGACATTAACGTTGTGTTTCCAATTGATGTGCTTCGCGATCTGCAGAAGGACGGTTTTATCGGCGGAGTTGCGCGGAAACACGTCGGCTATATGGGCTACACGATGCAGCTCAAAGCTATGTATGAAGGAACAGCGCGCGAGATCGCCAACGAAATTGACAAAGGCTCAAAAGCTGACGTGGTGGTTCTGACCGGTGGTTGACCAAACGTCTGCCACCGCACGGTCGTCGCGGTCCAACGGGAAATTGAAATGAAAGGGATTCCAACCATCTTGATTACTGTGAGCCCGGAAGTTTCAGCCCAAATGCGGCCACCCCGAGCCATTTACCCAAACGGTTTTAAGATCGGTAACAGCCTTGGGAAACCAGGCATGCGTGATTTGCAAAAAGCAGTATTGGGCGATGCACTAACGCTGCTGACGGAAAACACGCGCCCCGGTCAGATCATCACGCGAGAGTATCCCGAGTATGGCGAGTTTCATGAACCGCCACGGGTCAGGAAGTAAATTCGAGTTCCGAGTTTCGAGTTCCGAGTTTCGGGTTATGGGTTCTATGGTTTCAATGCTTCGGATCAACTTGTCCCTAGCGAACTAGCCAACTCGGAACTCGAAACCCGAAACTCGAAACTCGAAACTTTATTGAGTTTATGTACAACACCATTGGAATATTAACCGGCGGCGGTGATGCTCCCGGTCTCAATGCGGTAATTCGAGCCGTCGTGACGACAGCCACAGGACATTACGGGCTGAAAGTCATTGGAATTGAAGATGGCTTCGAAGGCTTGTTAGGCGAGACGCAGACGCGTCTGCTGTCTCCCTCTGATGTCCGTGGGTTACTGCCACGTGGCGGAACAATTTTGGGAACCCGCAATCGCGGCAAGTTTGTCGAACGCAACGAACAAGGAGTCGTCACTAAGCCAAGGGATGTTTACGACGAGGCGGTTAACAATCTTCGCCGCTTGGGCATCGATGCACTGGAGGTGCTGGGCGGTGAAGGAACGTTGACGATCGCCGCGGACTTTGACCGCCTGGGTATCCCTGTAGTCGGTGTTCCTAAAACCATCGACAACGATCTCGCCTGCACGGAACTAACATTCGGCTTTATCACAGCGATGGATTTCGCGACTGATGCACTTGATCGTTTGCACACCACGGCCGAGTCACACGAGCGCGTTATGATCCTTGAAGTAATGGGTCGGCACACCGGCTGGATCGCCTTGCATTCGGGGATTGCAGGTGGCGCGGACGTGATTCTCATTCCCGAAATCCCGTTCACCATGCAGTCCGTAGCAGAGAGAATACGCGCACGTGATGCAGCTGGATATAACTTCAGCATTGTCGTCGCCGCCGAAGGAGCAATTGAAACAGGCCACGAACTCATCTACCAGGACAAGGGCGACAAGCAGCACGCGCCGCGCCTCGGTGGCATCGGAGCTTACTGTCAGCGAGAGCTCGAGGCTCTTACTGGCAAAGAAACACGCTGCGTTGTGCTGGGACACCTGCAAAGAGGTGGCAGACCCAATGCTTTCGATCGTATGCTGGCAACGAATTATGGCTCGTGCGCGGTAAGGAGTTTGGTGGAAGGAAAACGTGGAATGATGGTGGCGCTACAGGCAGGCGACGTCATCACGGTTCCCATAAGCGAGGCAATCGCCAATGTTAAGACGGTGCCGGCAAACGGCCAGCTGGTGCGCACCGCCCGGGATACGGGAATCTCTTTCGGGGCTTCCGATGAAGCGAAATATCACCGCCAGATCAAATAGTCGGGAGTCTGGAGTCTACAGTCTGAAGTCTCCGCAAAGAAGCCGATCGTCAAGACTCCCGACTGTGGACTCCCAAATGTGGACTCCCGACTGTGGACTCTCGACTGTGGACTCTCGATTCCAGACTTTTTGAAAGTGAGGGTTAGTTGTCAGCAGATATCAAAATAAGACTTCAGGCGGAACTAGACGAACTGGAATCCGAGTTGCGCGTTCACCTCCCGAAAGAAATTAAGCGCGCGCTTGAGTTTGGCGACCTGCGCGAAAACTCTGAATATCGCGCGGCACTTGACCGGCAGAATGTCGTGAAGGCGCGCATTGTCGAGTTACGCCAGCGCATCAGCGAGATTTCCTCGATTGACCTCTCGAAGATCTCGCGCGACAAAGCAGGTTATGGTTCGACACTGGTCCTCTACGACGGTGAGCGAGATGAAGAGGTAACCTACCGCCTGGTTACACCGGAAGAGAGCGATCCGCAGGGAGGCTTGATTTCAACTACGTCTCCTGTTGGCAAGAGCTTGATGGGTAAGGAAGAAGGCGACGAAGTAGTGGTGCGAACTCCCGCCGGCGCGCGCAATTTCGAGATCAGGCGATTGACAACGATTCACGATGATATTACAGACAAGGCGTAGCGCACCATCTCAGTAGCGCCGGCGATAACGGCGCGGCTCCCATAGTTGTATCCATCCGCTACCGCATTGCCACTGAAATGGAACCTTGACAGTGCTACTACCCCCTCCCTAAAATTCGCCGCTTGTTGTCGTGAATAGCTGTAAACTAACCAAGCTTTTCGGCATAATGGCCTAAAGGAGAATTCAACCCGAAGATGTTTGTGGGTGGCATAGGCCGCGGGGCGCAGAGGATCATCGATGCGATGGTACGCTGGCTTGCCTACGGGCATATCAATCCAAATATCCTGACCGTCATCGGCGTTGCCATAAATGTTCTCTCGGGGCTGCTCTTCGGCTTTGGGATGTTTTTCTGGGCCGGAATCGTCCTCATCGTTGCCAATCTTTTTGACATGCTTGACGGGCAGGTGGCCCGCTTGTCGGGGCGGGTCACGCGTTTTGGCGGCTTTCTGGATTCATCCCTCGACCGTCTTTCCGACATGGTGGTTTTTGTCGGATTGATGGTCTTTTATGCAAGAGATACGCAGTTTCACTCAACTCTTAACGTTTTTCTTGCGGGCGCAGGACTAATGGGGTCAGTTATGGTAAGCTACGCGAGCGCCCGTGCCGAGAGTCTTATTCCCAAGTGTGATGTGGGGTTTCTCCGACGTCCCGAGCGTGTAGTTCTTTTTATTATTGGCGCCTTGAGCACTCATCCGGGTTCGACCAACTTCTTCGCTAATCGAATGCCGGCGGTACTGTGGGTACTCGCGGTCGGATCTTATTGGACCTTCGCCCACCGCATGTATCACACGTGGTATGAATTGACTAAACTGAAGGCTGAATTGAACGAAGAAGAGATACAGCCGGCACTTTCCGCATCAAATTCCGGGCCCGAACGACGCGCTGAACAGCCCCTGGTACACAAAGCCGGCTAACGCAGTCCGACGACGTTTAATCGATATCGGCTTTCAGTGTTTGAGGTTAAAACTAACGTGACCATCTGCCCTTGCTGCGGTTTTAAGTCGAACGGTGTTCTAAGCGATGGCTGCTTATCCTGCAGCGCCCGCCCGATTGGCGAACCGCTCCCGCGACCCGAACACGAATTACCATCCTACGCGCGCTCGCTCGTGCTTGCGGTTACCGGGACCTTGATGGTTCTCCTCTTTCTCAGTCAAACAATCATTGCCATAGCTCAAGTCTCAAGCCGGGGCGCCAAGTCTAACCTGGTGGCTCTTTCGCTGATCCCCACTGATTGGCGACCCTGGCTCGCTGCCGCCGAAACCGCCGCCTGGCGTCTCAAGTGGATAATGATTCCAATCACAGTGCTGGTTCTTTTCGGGAGCAGAAAACTTTATCGTTCAATGCTGGCGGAGCCTTCGCGTTTCTGCGGACAACGTTACGCGTGGCGTGGCTACCTCGCGTCGGCTGTGGTGCCGCTGCTGGTTCTACTTTTTATTGGTATCACCGTGCCCGAACGTTTACGGCGACATCAGTGGTCCATCGATGCGGGACACAAAGCGCAAGCTTACAGAATCGATCGCGCATTGATCGAATATCGGGGAATGTTTGGAACACTTCCCAGCGAGCTTAAAGATCTTGCTAAAAGTCTGCCGGATGCGGATGGATCCTTGGCCGCGGCCCTTAAAGCCGTGGATGCTTCAGGCTACACGGCCAACTCCGAAGTAGCGGCTGTGCCTAAGAAGAAACCGCGGACACTTCGCGGCGCTGTTATCCTTAACGCCTCGATTGGTTCAGCCCCGGATGAAGGGCTCAGCGGCGGCATCTCATTCACAAATTACGAGCTGCGACTTCCAGGCGCCGACAAACTGATGAAGACTGAAGATGATTTGATCGTTATTGACGGTGTGACTTACAAGCCCTCTGAAATTCCGCGACGTAGTAATAGTAGTTCCATCAAGATGCCGGGCCAGCAACGCTAAGCGACCCTAAATACTAAGCCCAGTTTATGCATCGTACGACGCCCTGTATACTTGCAGGGCGTTGTTGTCTAAATGAAGAACGATCGACTGCTGACTGCTGATTAGAACGTCGTAACGCAAACTGGAGTTTGCGTTGACATACCCAACGCTCAATTAAACGGCAATGAGTCGTTCGCAAACTAACAGTTTGCGTTACAAATGACGCTGACTGCTGACTGCCGACTAATGTTCAGCAAAATCCTGGTTGCCAACCGAGGCGAGATCGCGGTGCGAATAATTCGTGCCTGCCGCGATTTGGAAATCTCGCCAGTAGCTGTTTACTCGGAAGCGGATGCGAAGGCGATCCACGTCGGTCTTTGCGATGAAGCAGTCTCAATTGGACCGGCCCCTGCTGTTCTGAGTTATTTGAACATCCCGACGATTATTGCTGCGGCAAAAACAACGAAAGCTGAAGCCATTCATCCCGGCTATGGCTTTTTGGCTGAGAACGCTGGTTTCGCGCGCGCCGTAGCGGAAGCCGGTTTAACCTTCATTGGCCCAGGCGCAGACGCAATGGAGATTATGGGTTCGAAGACGAGCGCCAGACGCGCGGCGGTTGAAGCCCAGGTTCCGATTGTTCCCGGGACGGTCGATCCTCTGCTTTCGCTCGACGAGGCGAAGGAACTGGCGGCAAAGTTTGGCTATCCCGTGATGTTGAAGGCCTCCGCCGGCGGCGGCGGCAAGGGGATGAGATTGATCGCCTCGCTTGCAGAATTGGGTCCGGGTTTCGAGAGCGCCAAGTCCGAAGCGGCCACTGCCTTTGCTGATTCTTCAATCTACCTCGAAAAGGCCGTCGCGCGTCCGCGGCATATCGAGATACAGATATTTGCTGACAGCCATGGCCGGGTTGTGCATCTCGGCGAACGCGAATGCTCGATTCAACGGCGCCACCAAAAAGTAAGCGAAGAGAGTCCTTCGCCAGTTAATGACGCCGCGCTACGTGAGGCAATGGGCGCCGCCGCCGTCAAGCTGGCACGTGCAGTGAATTACGTTGGCGCGGGCACGGTAGAATTCCTGGTGGATGACGAAACTCGCGACTTCTATTTTCTCGAAATGAATACGCGGCTTCAGGTAGAGCATCCCGTGACAGAAATGGTAACCGGAATTGACCTGGTGCGCGAGCAGATTACCGTCGCCGATGGCGCGGCGCTCTCATTCAAACAAGAAGAAATTCGCTGGTCCGGACACGCGATTGAATGTCGCGTTTATGCAGAAGATCCTGATAACAACTTCCTTCCCTCCCCCGGACGCATTACCCATTTACAAGCGCCATCAGGACCTGGAGTACGCGATGACAGCGGCGTCGAGCTGAACTCCGAAGTTTCAATCCACTATGATCCTTTGATTTCAAAACTCGCGGTTTGGGGGCGCACGAGAAGCGAGAGTATTGATCGCCTGCGCCGAGCGCTCGATGAGTATGAAGTTGGCGGTATTAAGACGACGCTTCCTTTCTTCCGTGAAATTGTGCGAGACGAAGAATTCAAGGCAGGTCGACTGGATACTGGCTTTATCTCGCGTTTCTACGAGCGGAAGAAAAAGGCGCATGGCGTTGAAGCTGAAGATGACGATTGGAAAAAGCAAGTGGATATGGCCGTCATTGCCGCGTCTATTCATTACGCCGCGCTGCAAAGGGAAGCATCCTTCAATAGTCAATCTCCCGTAGCGAGTCAGAAGCGCTGGAAGATGTCCGGACATGCAGCATTGCAAGGAACTGGACAATCGAACGTCCGGGGAAAGAAGTTCGGGAAATAACATTTGACCGCGGATTAACGCGGATTGCATGAATCTGATAATCCTTACTGAACTGTACTTTTTTGATCTGACCGGCGTTTATCTGCGCGAATCCGTGGCTTCTTATTTTCAAGGCCAGGACGGTTACGTTTAAATGAAGCTCAAAGCTCAATTGTCAGGAACGGATCACGAGGTCTCACTAAGTTTCGCTAACGAGTCTGCCATCGTTGAAGTAGATCGGCGACATTACGATCTGGAAGTTCGCGAACTGGGGCGGGGCGAGTATTTGTTAATAGACGGATCGCATGTTTACAAATGCAAAGTTGAGCGTAAACACGATTCGACTCACACGGGCGGATTGTGGGGGGTAGTTCTGCGAGGGCAACGCCATGAGGTGACGATAATTGATCCCAAGCGTCTTCGTAGCGCGCAAGATTCCGGCGCTCATCAAGCTGGCGCGGCAGAAATTGTTTCACCAATGCCCGGCAAGATTGTTCGCGTACTTGTGGAAGAGGGCGCGCACGTTGAAACCGGCGCTGGCATTATCGTCGTTGAAGCTATGAAGATGCAGAACGAAATGAAAGCACCTAAAACCGGCGTGGTTGTTTCAATCCGGACCGAAAAAGGCGCCACCGTAGACGCCGGCGACGTACTGGCGGTGATTGAGTAAAGGGATGAAGGCGGAGGGATGAGGGATGAAAGCCCTACAAACTGACCGTCACATTTAGATTCGTCGATCAACTTAAACTAGCTCAAGGCAAACTAATGTCTTCTTCATCCTTCATCCCTCATCCTTCATCCTTACGCATCCTCCTCTGGGACATCGACGGCACACTGATTCGTTCCGTTCGCAGTGGGGCTTTCAAAGACTACACAATTCCCATGCTGGAAGAAGTGTTTGGCACAGCGGGTCGCTTGCCGGAAATGAAAGTTTCCGGAATGACTGACCTGCAGATCATCGGCGAGGCGCTGCGAGATGAAGGCTTCACAAATGAACATATTTTCGAGCGCATAGATCATCTGCGCGAGCGCTACATGGACGCAATGCGCAAAGCGACTGGAAACGGTGAACAGTTTTTCGAACTTCTACCCGGCGTGCGTGAGACGCTTCAGGCCGTGGCCAATCATCCTCGCTACCACTCGGGCTTGCTCACCGGCAACATCGAACCGGCAGCTTACTTGAAGATGGAATTGGTCGGTCTCGCTGAATTTTTCGATTTGCCCGGCGCCTTCGGTGATGAGTCTCACGATCGCCGCGACCTTCCCGCGCTCGCGGCCGATCGCATTCGTAAACACCTGCAACTCGACCTGGCGCCCGAACAATTCATCATCATCGGCGACACGCCAAACGACATCGAGTGCGCCCGCCACTTCGGCGCCCGCTCGTTGGCCGTCGGTACCGGTCGTCTCTACAGTCGCGAGGACATCGTGGCATGTAAACCCAACGCGCTACTACCGGATCTTTCCAACCTCGAACTTGTAATGCAGTCGCTCGCCAAGCTTTAACCCATAGCCACTCGCTTTTCTGGAACGTTTTCAGTGTGATTCCCAAAGGTCCACAAAAATTTTGATTGACTCTGCCGCGGTTAGGTTTCACACTCTTGCCGGTTGGGCCCCTTCTCATCACATCGATTCAGTATGTATGAGAAGTTTAAAGAACTAGACGGCACACATCCCTGGCGGCAGGTTAGTCCCGATGGCTATCTTGACTATCATGCTCGCTACCGGCCAAAGGGTCGTGTCCTTTATTTCAATTTCCCGCTCGCGAGGGAGATGGAACTTATTCCCTTCCGTCATCCCCGTGTCATTAACAAACAACTCGAACAAGCCATCCTCGAAACTTTCTCGCTTCAAATCATCAATGAATATGATCTGAAGCTTGGGAAGAAATATCCCATTGAGAAGGTGAAGCGCGGGTCCTACATGGCTACTCGTTATCTGCAAACCCAACACCGTAACAAGCAGGGCAAGACCTCCGGCGACGGTAGAAGCATCTGGAATGGTTACTTGCGGACCGGTAACTTAATCTTTGACATTTCGAGTCGCGGAACCGGAGCCACGATTTTGAGTCCAGGCGCACAAAAGTCAGACGGAACTGTCCAGACTGGCGATGAAAGCTTCGGTTATTCGTCGGGCCTGGCGGATTTAGACGAGATGCTTGGCAGCGCCGTCATGTCAGAGGTCTTCTATCGGCAAGGCATTCCCACCGAACGTTGCCTGGCTGTGATTGGCTTTTCTGATGGCAGCGCAATTGGAGTCAGAAGCGCGCCTAATCTAATTCGACCCGCGCATATCTTTCGGTATCTCAAACAGGGCCGGCACGGAGAACTCAAAGCGTCGGTAGACTACTTCATCGCGCGCGAAGTTGAGAATAATTACTGGCAGATACGAGGTGACGGGACCGCAAAATACGAGCAAGCCCTGGATTACCTCGCACGCTCTTACGGAAAAATGGCTGCCTTGCTCGAAGAGGAATATATTTTCAACTGGTTGGCATGGGACGGCGACAACATGCTGGCGACCGGCGCCATCCTCGACTACGGATCCATCCGGCAGTTTGCCGCCAAGCACGATAAGTATCGCTTCAAGGATGTAGATCGTTACTCTGCTTCATTGACTGAACAACGCTACTGGGCCCGATTAATCGTGCAAACTTTTGCTCAAGCCATGGCTTTCATTTGTTCGGAGGAGAAGCAGAACCTGCGTGCGTTTAAAGATGCTGCATGTCTGAAAGTGTTTGATTCTGCTTTCGAGACTGAAAGCAATTACCGCATCCTCTGGAGAATGGGCTTCACTCCCGAACAAATAGACCAGCTCATACGGAGCGCGCAAAAAGAGATCAAGGAGTTTCATAGATCTCTAACGTACTTTGAAGATCTGAAGGTGTCTAAAGGCATTGAAAAACTCCCGGACGGCCTAACACATAAGCCGGTGTTTCTGATCCGCAACCTGCTACGGCAATTGCCCGCATACTATGTAGCACAAACGCTGAATCGGATGGATGACGAAAGTGCTTATATGCCGGATGATATCTTCCTACGCGTCATGGCCGCTTCTTACGTGGGAAAGAGAGACCTGCAATTGACGCGTTCACGCAGCGCTCAGGTCAGAAACTTTCAGCAGTGTTACCTGCGGTTGATTGCCGCGCTGGGCGAACCGTTTGCGGAGGTGCTGAAAACACTGCAAGAGAGATCAGCAATTATCAATCACCGACATCGCTTAACAGGAGATGCGCTGGTCTACATCATTGAAGAAGTGATCGCCATCACTGGTAAGATTAAAGTTAGCGGATTGCAGGAGGCGCTCGATGCGTTTATTGATTCGCAGGTTTTAATTCCCGGGAGATGGCAGCCGATGGCGCCCGAGCAGCTCAAGCCGAAGGACCTCAAATCCCGCCTCCTCATTACGATCCAAGAGAATCTGGAAGAATACAAAGAGTCTATCTGAATCGGAAGGTCTGCTCCGCAGCAATGGAGGACCTTCGCGACCCCTCCGAACTCGCGCGCACTCTCAATGCGCTGCCTCCCGGTCTCTCCACATTGAATTGGTAAGGCAAGTTTAAGGGATTCCTTCACTCCGCTTGTATCATCACCACCGTAATGTCATCTGTGGCGGGATTACCTTTCGTAAAGAGACGCACATCGTCCAGCAGGCTGCGCACGGATGCTGCCGGGTCGGACAGATGTTTTTGAATACGCGCCGAACCGTATTCTTCAAGCGACGAATTTGTCGCTTCCGTGACTCCATCCGAATAGAAGACCAGACGGGTTCCCGGCGGCATCTCAACCTTGCGCTCGGAAAAGGAACTTTCAAGAATGCCCAGAGGCAAGCCCGCCTCCGTCTCAAGAAAATGCGCTCCTCCCGAATCAACAAGGAGCGGAGGAAGATGTCCGGCGTTAGCGAAGACTACGCTGCGACTGGGAGAGTCAACAATCGCGTAGATCATAGTGACAAATTTTGCCGCTGGAAAATCCTTCAACAGTACATGGTTGACCCGGGACAAGACTTCCGCCGGCGACAATGCACCTTCAGCAAACATTCGCAGAATGCTGCGAGTCGAAGACATCAATAGAGCGGCGCCCATCCCCTTGCCGGAAACATCGGCCAGCACGATCGCCAGCCTACCGTCCGAAAGTGGAATGTAGTCGTACCAGTCGCCACCAACCTCACGACAGGGAAAACACATCCCGGCTATTGCAAAGCGCGGTAGGTCGGGCGCTCGATTTGGAAAGAGGCTGGTTTGGATCGACTGCGCCTCATTCAACTCCTTTTTCATTCGTTCCTTTTCAAAACGCTCTCTTTGAAACATTCGGGCATTCTCTATCGCGGTGGCGATGTGCCCGGAGAGCGCTTCCAGCAATTGGATTCGACTGGAAGAAAAGGCATTGAACTCATTGTGCTGAGCATCAAAGACGCCTATCAAACGGCCATGAATTTTCAATGGGATATCGAGCTCAGAGCGAGTAAGGGCCTCACTTGTTTCATAGTAAGGATCCACAGTCACGTCCGGTGCGTAATATGTTTCTTCCGTCGCGGCGACATGCCCGACCATCCCATATTCGCCAATCTTGAACCGCTCGCCTTTGAGGTGATAGTTGATCGTCCATCCGCGCACAGCCGCAATCACCAACTCATTAGTGATATCGTCTTTTAAAAGAACAGCCGAGCGGGAGTAACCGAATGTCTGCGCAACGTCATTAACAATCTCTTCCAGGAGGACGTCGAGATCCAGAATTGAGTTGATTCGTTGTGCCACGCGCTGAAGCAAAAACAGTTCCTGTATTCGCTGATTTTGATCTTCGTCGCTCATTGCCGGAATTGATGACATGTCAGGGTACGCGTTGCTACTTCCTGAGCGCGCGCTTTAATGCACATTATATACGGTGAAAGCCTTTGAGGATGTCGCGGGTTGCTAATCGCAAGATCACCGGGCGGCCGTGGGGGCAGGTTGTGGGCGAGGAAGTTTTTAATAATTGATCAATCAGCCAGCGCATCTTCTCCGGCGTGAGCGGCATGTTGACTTTGATTGCTGCGTGACACGCGAGAGAAGCTGCGATGTCGTCGCGCAAGGTTTCGCGTGCGGCGCCTTTTTTCTCAGCATCAACTGTATCGAGAATTTCCGCGAGCATGTTGCGGGCTTCGCCGGCAGGTAAGTCTGCGGGCGTAGCTTTTATCGCCACCGTCCTTCCTGACAGACGCATCAGTTCAAAGCCGTAAGTTTCCAGTTCCGTGGCGATGACATCAAATATGGATGCTTGCGCCGGCGTCAGATCAAAAGTTTCGGGAATCAAGAGCTGCTGCGACTCGGCAAGGCGCGCTGATTCGAGCGCCCGATACTTGTCAAACAGAATGCGCTCATGAGCTACGTGCTGATCGATAAGCAGCAGGCCTTCGTTGTCGGTAGCGATGATGAAGCTCTCGTCGAGCTGACCCAGAGGACGAATGTCGCTCGACAAAGATTCGACGGAAACTTCGCGGGCAAACTTTTCTGCGGAGGTAAGGGGTGGCAGTTGAATGGCTGA
>DASWDX010000548.1:0-4665 GCA_036395055.1 Pyrinomonadaceae bacterium
CTGGTGAGACCGGAACGGAGATCTGGTCGCTGGTGATGCTTGCCGAGCGGCTTGATGAAGTAATTGCTCAATGCGCAAATTCGGCTGAGCCGGCGAATCTTGCGAAATACACGTTTACACTCGCGCGAGCATTTAATCTCTTCTATCATCGTCACCGGATAATAGCCGAGGAAGATGAATCGAGAAGGGCAGTATTGATTGCGGTCGCCAATATCACGCGACGACAGTTGACTTCAGCGCTCGCGACTTTGGGGATTGCCGTTCCGCAGAGAATGTAACGCAAAGTCTATAATAGGCTCGTATCACTTTTAGCCGCGCAATATTTCGGTTACAGTAATCGTCATGTCAGAAGCTCAATATATAGTAGATGCCAAAGGCCGAAAGACGGGTGTTCTTCTTTCACTGAAGCATTACGAAAAGCTCTTGGAAGATTTACATGATCTAGCGGTAGTTGCCGAGCGGAAGCGCGAGAAACCGTTATCGCTGGCGGAGATGAAACGGCGGCTGAAAAAGGATGGCCTCATATAAAGTCACTCCTAAGCCGTCGGTTGAAAAGGATCTGCGTTCGTTGCCGAAGTCGGCAATAAGTCGAGTAATCAGAGCTTTGGAACGGCTGGCAGATGATCCCTTTCCTCGACAAGCTAATAAGCTTGAGGGTGGAAAAGAATTGTACCGGCTCAGGGTAGGAGATTACCGACTAGTTTACTCGATTAACCAGAAGACGAAGGAAATTATAGTTCATTACGTTCGACATCGCCGAGAGGTATATCGCACGTTTTGAGGAGTAGGTTGATTCCAGGATTAAAGAGCTGACGTTATGTTAATTGTAATGAAGGCAGATGCGACTGACGGTCAGATTCAGGCCGTAGTCCGCGTAATTGAAGAGCTCGGTTATCGTGCCCACCCAATGCCCGGCACATCTCGTACGGCGATCGGTATCACTGGGAATCAGGGCGCCGTTGATCCTTCTCACTTCGAGATCCTTCCCGGTGTTTCGGAGGCGGTTCGCGTCAGTAAGCCATACAAACTGGTCACTCTGGATATTCGGTCGGAGAAGACCGTAGTCAAGGTGGGCGATGCCACAATAGGTGGAGAGGAGCTCGCGATTATTGCCGGTCCCTGCGCCGTTGAAAGCCGCGCGCAGGCGTTCACGGTTGCTGAGGCCGTTCGGCGCAGCGGCGCAAAATTCTTTCGTGGCGGCGCCTTCAAACCCAGAACTTCGCCCTACGCCTTTCAGGGACTCGGCGAAGAGGGCTTGAAGATTCTCGAGGAGATTCGTGAGACGTATGGATTGAAGATAGTTACGGAAGCATTGGATGAAGCGGGAGTCGATCTGGTTGAACGCTACGCAGACGTAATTCAGATTGGCGCGCGTAGCATGCAGAACTTTACCCTGCTACGCCGCGCAGGGAAATCTCGTTTGCCCGTACTTCTGAAACGTGGTCTATCAGCCACACTTGACGAATGGTTGCTGGCCGCCGAATACATCATGTCGGAAGGCAATTATCAGATCGTTCTTTGTGAACGAGGCATACGCACTTTTGCGCAGCACACAAGAAACACATTGGATCTTTCAGCGATACCGGCCGTCCGACGCATTTCGCACTTGCCGGTAATCGTCGATCCATCGCATGGAACCGGAAAGAACTATATGGTCACACCTCTCGCCCGAGCAGGTGTTGCCGTGGGTGGCGATGGGTTGATCATTGAGGTTCATGATCAACCGGACCACGCACTATGCGACGGCGCGCAGGCGCTGACTATCGGACAATATGAACAACTGGTGACCGAGGTACGTGCGATTCATGAAGTAATAGCCCCAGCGGCTGTGATCTAATAGGAGCAGGCGGCAGGAGCAGACGGCAGGAGCAGGCGGCAGGCGGCAGGAGCAGACGGCAGGCGGCAGGAGCAGGCGGCAGAAGCAAGAGCCATTTTCCATTTCTCATTTGCCAGTTGTCATTGGGCATTTAGGAACACAGAAGAAGCCCCCAATGCAAAATGAAAAATGATAAATGAGAAATGGAAAATCCTTTGTACTGCCGCCTGCTCCTGCCGCCTGCTCCTGCCGCCTGCCGCCTGCCGCCTGCTCCTGCCGTCTGCTCCTACCTATTCCTCCGGCTTAAGAATCTTTGCCAGGTCTCTCGAGAAAACTGATCGCGGAATAACCTGATTGAAGCCAGCTTCAAGCGCCCCGCGCTGTAAGTCAGTCTGCACATGTGAGAAGAAACCTAACAACGGAATAGCTCTTGAACTCTCGTTCGCTTTCAATTGCCGCGCCAGTTCAATTGCGTCAAGCTTTTCGTTGTGGAGGTCGACGAGGATCAAGTCGGGCGATTGTTGCCCTGCCGCAGCGACCAAACTATCCAGCCGCCAATGAAACTTAATATTCACGCCCAGCGCTTCCGCCGTTGCGCGAATCTTCGACGCAAAGAACATGTCCTCAACAGCGGCGAGAATGTTGCGAGTCATAGCTGTCAGTCTAATAAGAGTTTCCGGGGGTCTATCGCAAACTAAGAGTTTGCGTTACGACCACAGAACCAGGAAACTATCCGCAATGGTCACCGCAATTCCCCCGCTGAAAGAATCCGAGAAGATTGAGTTTGGCGACATTCAACGCGTTGAGCAATCTAAGCGCCCGGCTGGCGAAAATGCTTCAACGATCGTTGTGGCATCATACAACATTCGTTATGCAGTCGGACGGTTTCTAATCTCTGGCGGGATGTTGCGAAAAGCGTGGTTGTGGCCCTCCTCACGGCGCAACGACGAGGTCGCGGCAAACATTAGCGCTGCAGCGCGTGCTTTCTCGGAAGGCCGCCTGCTCCCTCCCGTTGATGTACTGGCTTTGCAGGAAGCCGATAAGAACACTCAGCGCGCCGGAAGACATCACGTCGTAAAGGAATTGGCTCAAGCATTGAAGATGAACTGGATTCACGTGCCGGCGGGAATTCCGCGTGGTATCGAACCCCGAAAGCGTCAGTGGTGGCTCGACTTTGAAGAACAGATTGAACTTTACGACTCAGGTGATACGGGAATTGGTTTATTGAGTCGCTTTCCGCTCAGCGAAGTTACTCGAATCGACCTTCCCTGGCACGAGTGTGCCTGGCGGCCACGTTTGGCGATGGCTGCAACCGTAAGAGTCGGCGCTCGTAGGCTTCGCATTTTCAACGCGCATGTGGATCCGCACGCGGCAGTAAATGGTCAACTCGAACAACTTGAGGTTTTGGTTGCACAGGCTGAGAACGAAAGCGGTCCAACTCTGATTCTCGGAGACTTCAACACGCTATCAAATAGGAAAGCCGAGGAGACCAAGGGGTTTTTGGAATTGCACGGCTACACGACGCCATTTCGGGCGGGCACCCCGACATGGCGTGGGGCGGGAATTCGCTTACACGCCGATTGGATATTTTCTCGCGGAGTGGAGATCGCAAAATGGGGCGTAGCTCGGCCATTAAACGTTTCGGATCATTGGCCAATCTGGGCTGAAGTTGAAATCGAATAGACTCAAAGCATCCGATGAAGCCAGAAATAATCACCAGCCGCGACAATTCCCTGCTCCGTCACACGCGAGCCGTGCGCGACGGCAGAGTGGAAGATGTCATCTTTGTCGAGGGCATGCGGCTTTGCGAGGAAGCGCTCACTTCCGGACTAAGAATTCACGCAGTGATTTTCTCTGATGAAATCGCGCGCAAAGAAAAGCCAGCCGAGCTGATTGAGAAACTGTCGAGAGTCTGCGATCGCCAGGTTTGCGTTAGCGAAAACTTGCTGACATCTGTCTCTTACAGCAAGACTTCTCAGGGCATTCTCCTGCTCGCCTCCCGGCCCGAGGCTTCTGAAGAACACCTCACAGAGAAGCAGGTGGAAACACCCCTGATTGTCGTTATGCATCGGATAACCAACCCGGTCAACCTCGGCGCCATTCTACGGACCTGCGAAGCCACCGGGACCACCGGCGCGATAGCAACTGAAAACGCCACCGATCCTTTTTCACCAAAAGCTTTGCGTGGTGCGATGGGCGCAGCGTTTCGATTACCTATCTGGTACAAGCCAACCTATGCGCAAGCACTTGCGTGGTGTAAGCAACGAGGAATCAAGACGGTATGTGCCGATCTAAAGGCGCCGACAAATTACACCGAATTGGATTGGACTGGCCGGTGCGCGCTAATCCTGGGGCCTGAAACGTCAGGCCTATCGCGCGAGGAAATCGCTGATGCCGATGAGGCAGTAAGGATTCCCATGCGAAAGCCGGTCGAGAGCCTTAATGTTTCCGTAGCCGCGGGTGTGCTGCTTTACGAAGCCGCCAGGCAAAGACAAGGTTAACCATGAGGGCCATTGGAAACGAGATTGAACCGCAAAGAACGCGAATGGATGCGCGAATAACCTGACTTTCGTAACGAACCGGGCATCCGGTCGCTACCCACTCCCGGTTCTGATTTTGTGTGGCACACCATACGTCGCTCGCTCTCGGTGAAAGTTATGGCGCGCAGCCAGGATCAAAATATCAAAGCGACTTCGGATGGTGACCTCAACCTGAGCGCGTAAGCAAGGACTACGGCACTGTGGGTCGACAAATACGGAACCGGGAGCGGGTACGAGACTGTGTGGAAACTCCGGTTTGCGGCTGTGCCGCCCGATGTGCGGTGGCGGCTCCGCCCCACCGGAGGTAGC
>DASWDX010000549.1:0-5847 GCA_036395055.1 Pyrinomonadaceae bacterium
CCCAGATACTTCTTAAGCCAGGCATAGACTTCCTGATACCAGAAGCGGCTGTCTTCGCCCTTCGAGATCCAGTGGTTCTCTTCAGGCCAGACGATGAGCCGGCTGGGGATACGCAGGCGTTGCAGCACGCTCCAATTTTCCAGCGTTTGATTGAGCGGAACGCGAAAGTCGTTTTCACCAACCGAGAGGAGGATCGGGGTGCGGAAGTTTTTGGCAAAACGGATGGGATTCTGCTCGCGCCAAATAGGTCCCTGCTCCCAAACCGGACCGCCGTTACTCACTTCACGCGAATAGATCGTGTCGCTGGTGCCCCATTGAGACTCGAGATTGATCAAACCGGCATGACTAATCAAAGCTTTGTAGCGCGTCGTTGTTGCCTGCATCCAATTTGCCAAATGCCCGCCATAGCTTGCGCCCGCAGCCGCCTGCCGCGTGCCGTCTACAAACTTGTAGAGACGAATCGCTTCATCCGCGGCTTCGTTGATCTCACTGCCCGGACCCTTCAGAGGATCGCCTTGAATACTATGGGCAAACGCTTCGCCAAAACCCGTGGAGCCTGAATAGTTGGTCATCAACACGACGTAGCCAGGTCGAGCAAGCATGTGGGGATTCCATCGCAGACCCCAGCTATCACGCCACATGCTGTAAGGCCCGCCATGCATGACAACCAGTAACGGATACTTTTTGTTCTCGTCGAAGTTTGGAGGCAGGGCAACCAGGCTGTGAATCCGCTTTCCTGCTGAACTCGTGAACCAAAACTGACGCAGCGGTTGCCAATCAACCTTTGCGACCTGCTCGGAATTGAAGTTTGTGAGTGGTGTTTGTGTTTTCGCCGTCAGATCGAGCCGGAAGATTTCTGGCGGATTCATAGCGCTTTCCCAGTTGGCGATGATGGTCGTTGAGGCAGCCTTCATGGGTATTTTCAAGCCGGTGTAAACGCCACGCGTCATGTCCATCGCCAAAGTAACGGCGCCGCCGTCGGCCGGCATGGTAAAGAGCTTTTCGTTGCCTGCCTCCTCCGCCGTTAAGTAAATTAATTTGCTGTCAGGTGTTATTGCGAAACTTCCGACTGCGCGATCGAAGTTGGCCGTCAGGATCACTGGTTGAACGGGATTAGGCCAGGTGAACATTGCCAGACGATCAAGATTGTAGACCTTGCCGTTTGCTTCAACGTTGAACATCGCATAGAGCGCTTTGCCGTCGGGACGAAAGACAGGACGGCTAAAACTGTCATCACCCATCGTGAGTCTGAGTGGTTCACCACCGGCGGTTGAAACTTTGAAGAGTGAGGAGTTGGTGATTGCATAGGCTGCCTTATCTCTGTTAGTGGTGGCGGCGAAGATTATCGATTCGCCGTCCGGGGTCCAAATGGCGTCAAATTCTTCTCCTGAATCCTGAACACGACCAGCGAAGCCGCGCTCGGAAATCAATTTAGTTCCCGCCAGGAGGTCTTTGGCCCGGGCATCGGGCTCGAGTCTCTGCGCGAAGAGGTGGGACTGCGTATCTTCAACCCACTTGTCCCAGTTGCGTATCGGAAACTTTTCATAAACGCGCACCTTATACTTTAGTGCCTTGCGCTCGGCGGCAATCTTCTTATTTGCTTCCTCATCCGCGGCGCCGGGAAAAACTGTGCTGGTGAAAAGCAGTGCCTTGCCGTCGGGTCGCCACTGCGGCGAACGCGCGCCGGTGGAAAGCGATGTCACCCGAACTGCCTCTCCGCCTTCGGCAACGTCGAGCACGTAAATTTGGTTTACATCGTCACCCTCGCGCTTGGCCGAAAACGCAAGCCTTTGGCTGTCGGGACTCCAGGCCACACCGCTCTCGCCACTCTTGCTGAAGGTCAGCCGCCGCGGCTTTGCGTTTCCGTCCGCCGGGACAATCCACAAATCCGAAACCTGATCCTTCTCGTCGTAAGCGGGTTCGACTAACGAGAACACAACCCACTTACCGTCCGGACTGGGGTTCGGTGCGCCGACACGCTTCATCAACCACATCGTCTCGTGCGTGAGCGGAACTTTAGCGGCCGTAGTTTGCGCGTTAACGCGAAATGACAAGGTCGACGCCGCGCTGGCAATGATTGCGACCGCGATGATGATGAAGGACAGAGATCGAGAGTGGAAACTAGTCCTATGCTTAGTGCGCATATTCTTCTCCTGCACGAGCTGAAGGTTGGCTGACGAAATGATACCGTAGCAAAGACGATGCGGGAACGCGATACTCCGTAATGACCAGATCTCATTAACACCTCGCTTCAGCGAGGTGTTAACGGAGCTGCTAAAGAATTGAGCCGTTTTAACGGCTTAGGAGTGAAACCGTTGAAACGGTTAACTCGTCAATTCGCTTTCTCCTCCACCTTGCTGAAGCAAGGTGTTAATGAGAATTGCTGACTCTCTCATGGTTAAACTCGTCGTCCCGGCTCGGTCAGTAGTTCGTCAATATCTCATCCGGCTTGAAGCCCATCTGGCCGAGGCGGTCGCGGGTCTGCTCGATCATCTCAAACGAGCCGCAGATGAGGGCGACCGGCGAATGCAAACTCGGCAGCACATGGTCCAACAGCGATTGAACATAGCCGGTTGGACCTGACCAGTCGTGACCGTCAGGCCTCGAAATCACCTGGCGTAACTCCACGCCTGCGTCTTCCCAGGCATCCGTCTCATCGCGAAAGCAAAAATCATCCGGTGTGCGCGCCCCATAAAGCACAACCAACTGCCCAAACTCTTCTTTTCGCTTCAGCACATGGCGCAGCGCGGACCGTAAAGGCGCAACGCCGGTCCCCATCGCCACAAACACCAGGTCTTTGCCTTTCTGATCGTCAAGAGGGAAACCGTGACCGGCAACTTCCTGCAATTCAATTCGCTCGCCTGGCTTCATGTCGAATATCAAATTGCTGGCGCCCATTTTTTGTTTCACCAGCACTTCCAGCTCGGCATCCTCAGGCGCACTCGCAAACGCAAAGTACGCCGGCGCTTCCCCCGCGATAGCCAGCACTGCAACTTGTCCCGGCACAAATGCAACGCCATGCTTTGCCTTTGCATCCTCAGGCATAAGATCGAACGAGCGCACGCCCCGAGCTTGCTCGCGGACTTTCGTTATGATCAATGAAGGCACTAGCTCCTGGTTCCCTTCAACTGCGCAAGAATGAAACTAATGGATCAGTTTACCAAACCAGGTCTTAGAATACTGACTGCTGGTGCTACAATGCGTGCGCATTGATTGCTCGCAGTAACTACCATGACTAAACGCTTGCCACCCTCAAACGTTCTTTACGCAATCTGTTTTGCAACAGTTTTATTGACAGGCGTGCTGGCAGTCATGGCGCAGTCGGGACGACGCGTGCAGAAGTCGGGGGCGGCGCCGGTGCCGATCCCAACGCCGGAAGCGACACCAACTCCCACCATGTCGTCTGAAAAGCCGAAGCCAGCGTTCACTTTTGTCGTTGGTTTAGATAGATACAGCGACTTTTCAAGGATCTCGCTCAATGCCTACAGCGGCGTTCTTCGCAGTTGTGCTGACCGGCTCGACGACTCTCCGTCTGTCGTCGCAGAAATTTCGACGAATGATATGTCGCGTGGCGATGCTATTAGGAAGGCAAAAGCAGAGAAAGAGGCTCACATAGTTTGGCTGCACCTACGCTCCAACAACTTCAATGATCAGGGCGGGACTCGGAGCGACTCAGTCTATGTTGAATATTCGGTCTTCGCGCCCATTACTGGTAAGCAGGTTACATCAGGAAACACCTATCCTGAGGCATATCGAAATAAGGGCATCCGGCTGCCCACTTCATCCATTAATGGAGACTATTATTTGAATCAGGCAGCACGGGGAGCGGCCGAGAGAATCCTTGATCACTTCCACTTGCGCGTGCCACACACGCTGCCATAATCGGCATCAAGCCGACGAGTTTTCCGCTTCATCATAGAGCGCATTGATCACGTCGCGATATTTTTCGTCAATTACGCGCCGCTTCACTTTCAAAGTTGGGGTCAACTCGCCACCCTCGATAGTCAGTTCATTTTCCAGCAAGGCAACTTTTTTTACGCGCTCATACTGGGCGAGCTCCCTGGTGAGTCCCGCAATCTGACGTTCGAAAAGATCGATGATGCGCGGATGTTTGCACAGTTCCGCGTGGTTTCCCTTAATGTCCTTAAGTTGCGCGTAAGATTGAATGAGTTCCCAGTCAGGCACAATCAGCGCCGCCGCAAACTTACGGCCGTTGCCGACCAGAACAACCTGGTTTACAAAGCGCGAGCCCTTTATCATCTGCTCGATTGGCTGGGGTGCAATATATTTGCCGCCTGAAGTCTTGAAGAGCTCCTTCTTGCGATCAGTAATGCGTAGAAAGCCGTCCTCGTCCAAGGCGCCAATATCGCCGGTCTTGAACCAACCATCATCAGTAAACACGGCGCGCGTTTCTTCCGGTTTGTTGTAATAACCACGCATGACGTTTGGACCGCGAGTTTCTATCTCACCATCGCCGGCAATCCGTACCGCAACATTTCTTATCGGCTTTCCCACCGTGCCGACGCGATTATCTTCCAACACGCCGGCGGTAATTACCGGAGATGTTTCAGTCAAGCCATAGCCTTGCACAATTGGCAGGCCTGCGCCGATATATATATAGCCAAGCTCCTCAGGCAGGGCTGCGCCGCCCGACACCAAGAGACGAATACGTCCCCCCAGCGCCGTGCGCATTTTTGAGAAGATCAGATTGTCAGCTAACCTGCGCTTCAATTCGAGCCAGACTGGAATCTTTTGATGACGGGTCGCGAGTCTGGCGTATTGTTTTCCGACCGCAATCGCCCAGTTGAGAATGACAACGTTAAGCCGGCCTTTCTCGGCACTCTTCTCTTTCACACGCGCGAAAATCTTTTCGAAGATACGCGGCACTCCAACAAAAATAGTTGGCTTCACCTCGCGTAAGTTCGGGCCAATCGTCTCCAGCGATTCGCCAAAATAGACTGCCATCCCATGATAGAGATACATGTACATCGCCAACCGCTCGAGCACGTGGGACAGCGGCAATACGGAAAGCGCGCTGTCGTCTCTGTTAAAAGAGAGATGTCCCGATGAGTCTATTAGATTTGAAACGAGATTGGCATGCGTGAGCATGACACCTTTGGGCTCGCCGGTGGTCCCGGACGTATAGATAATCGTAGCCAGGTCATTTGGTTTGATTTCCTGCGCCGTGTCTTTGATGAGGTGCGGCTCGGCTTCTTCAAACTTCAGGCCGCGCGCCTCAAGTTCAGCCAGGGAAAGTCCCTGGAGTGAATTGCCCGAAGGTTTCTCAAAGAGGATCAGATGCTCGACTGCCGGGCATTCGGCAAGTATCTCGCGGATTTCAAGAAACTTTCCCTCGTTCTGAAGCACGAGCACGCGCGCGCCGGAGTCTTTCAAAATGTAGCGGACCTGCGGCGGCGTCAGTGTCGGATAGATGGGAACATCGATTGCGGTTGCATACATGCAGCCGGCATCGATCAAGGTCCATTCCGGCCTGCTCTCGGAAAGAATTGCAACCCGGTCGCCGCGCCTCACTCCCAGTGAATAGAGACCGGCAGCGATGTGGCGCGCTCTTCTCAACATTTCATCAGAAGAAATCGCGCGCCACCGACCGTTCAGTTTGTAATTGAGCGTATCAGGTCTGGGATGAACGCGAGCTACATACTCGAACACGTCGACGAGGTTAGCCGGCTCATTCGGATTCAGTGGAATGCGTTTCGCTGTTTCCACTTCAGAATCTGAATCCGCTGCGACAGTCGACGTTTCAGTGATTTGATTCACTTCATCGCCACTCCGTTCAAAAAGATATCGAGCACCTGATCTGCCATGGGCGCCAACTTGTAGCGGCGT
>DASWDX010000550.1:0-7057 GCA_036395055.1 Pyrinomonadaceae bacterium
GCAAACGCGAGGACGGTTCTTCGATCGTTGAGCTCGCAATAGTGTTTCCGATCCTGCTTCTCCTTTTCGTAGGAACTGCTGAGTTGGGCCGGCTTTTCTTCACTTACACAACGCTCGCCAAGGCAACCAAGTCCGGCGCGCGTTATCTCTCCGCCTCGAGAAAAGTTACGAAGGGCAGCGGGCAAGAAATTGCCGACGAGAAGACAAGGGCACAAAATCTGGTGATATGCGGAAAAGCACAACTCAGTTGCGCGAACGAAACGCCAATCGTCCCCGGACTGACAGCGGCTAACGTTCACATCTGCGATTCTTTTTCCGTACCATGCAACCCGGTGATTCCAGGTGGACCAATTAAGTACTTCAGGGTGGAGATCCAAAACTATCCATTTACGCCGGGAGTCTTCAATATGGCAAGCATGACCGGACAAGCGGCTAACGTGTTTTATTTTGCACTGACCCCGGGCACTGAAATGCGCTACAACGCCGGTTAAGGGCCCAGGGGCTTTTTAAGTATGGAGAGATATCACAAGAATTCAGAGCGCGGCGTGGCCACGATAGAGTTTGCCATGACGTCTGCCTTCCTGCTTATGATGCTTATGGGCGTCTTCGCCGGAGGCTACCTGTTTTGGGTCCACAATGCTCTGGTGGAGGCGACACGACGTGGCGCGCGCTACGCCGCTACTCAGTGCTTGCCGAATCTGGTGGACTGCCCGGATTCGAACACCAGCCTCGCGCGCATTAGGAACGTTACTTTGTACGGAAACCCGGCCGGTACCGGCAATAAGCTTATCTACAATTTGCAGCCATCGAGTGTGATTGTCGCGTACAGCACCAATACTGCGCCGGTGGGCCAGCTTCCAAATGACTTCGCAGTGGGACGAGGTACTGTCTCGGTAAAAATCCAGAATTATGATTTCAATTTCATATTGTCCCCCGTGCCAATCCACATGCCACCGTATCAGACCACGGTGACAGGCGAGAGCGCGGGTTTCATACCTACCCCCACGTGTCCATAGTCACAACCATAGATACAGCAATAGATAAAGAGTCAACACGATGCAACCACTAACATTCATAACGCTGAGTAGGAACGGCGAATCTTCCGACGATCTAAGGGACGCCCTGGCTGGCAGCGGACGCGCACACTTGCTGGCTGATTGCCATAACCTCGAACAGATGCTTGCCGACGTTACCCGGCTGCGACCCTCGGCTGCAGTCATCAGCGTAGGGCCCGAAAATTCGGACAAAGAGTTTGCACTTATCAAACAGCTTGCCGCGGCCTGTCCCCATACCGCCATTATCACCGCCGCTCGCGACGCCTCGCCGGCTTTGATTCTTGGCAGCATGCGTGCCGGTGCGCGCGAGTTTATCCAGCTGCCAATTATTGCCGACGAATTTCGGACCGTGATTGAACGCGTCGTTGAGTTCTGCGCTGACGGAGAAAGTTCGTCCAAGGATCACGGCCGCATTGTCGCTGTATTCTCCGGCAAGGGCGGCTCGGGGGTTTCTTTCTTCAGTACTAACCTTGCCGCGGCTATCTCTGGTCCAACTTTGCTCGCAGATCTCAATCTGCAAGCGGGCGACGCAGCTTCTTTCCTGGGACTCGAGCCAAAGTATTCGATTACAGACTTCGTCCAGAATCGCGCGCGATTGGACGACTCGCTAATGGCGAGTCTGGTTACGCCCCACTCCGCGAACCTCGCTCTGCTGGCAGCTCCATCTGAAGCTCATGAGGCCGAAGACATCCAACCACAGGACATTTCTGAAATCCTCTATCTTCTGCGACAGGGGTATGAATGCATCGTACTCGACTTGCCCCACACCTTCGATCCCGTAACGGTTGCCGCGCTCGATCTGGCGGACGATATTCTGTTGCTCATGACTCTCGACATCCCCGGCATTCGTAGCACTAAGCGCGCACTCAAAGTGTTTGACCGTCTCGGATATCCACGTGCCAAAGTGCATGTCGTCGTCAACCGCTGGAGTAAAAATATCGATGTGGAGCTGAAGAAGGTGGAGGCCCATCTGGACGAGCAGCTTATCGGTTTTGTGCCAAACGATTACCGCAGGGTAATGGACTCAATTAATCTGGGCCGGCCACTCGTACAGTCTGATCCCAGCTCGAAAATAACATCGGAAATTAAGCGTATCGCCGGCCACGTCAGTAAAGGGAATGGTGCCGGTGCATCACAAGCGGTGAAAAAATCGCTGCGAGGCAGGTTTGGCCGTCAAAGTCAGCCCACGAGTTTAGAGCTTTCGACAAACCCGGAAACCGCATAGGGGGAGTAACACGAGAGTTTTTAGCGGACTTCATAAAGGAACAGAGGGACAAGCATGGCTCTTCGAGAGAGATACATCAAAGATACAAATAGCAACGGCAGCGGCGAAGGTACCGCGCTTGCCGCAGAGGACAGTGCCTACGGAAACCGCGGCTTTCAGGAGATGAAGGCAGGGCTGCACCGGGCAATTATCTCGCGCCTGGATTTAGCAAAACTCAGCATGCTCCCCGCGGATCGTGTTCATGCCGAAGTGTCGCGCCTCGCAGAATCCCTGCTGCTGGCCGAGAACGTACCACTGTCTAATGTCGAACGCGACCGCCTGGTCAGTGAGGTCCAACACGAACTCTTCGGCCTTGGGCCATTGGAGCCATTGCTGGCCGATCATACGATCTCCGATATTCTGGTTAACTCCTATTCCAGTATTTACATCGAGCGACGCGGGAAGCTGGAGAAGACCGCGATTAGTTTTAAAGACGACGAGCACTTGATGCGCGTCATCGAGCGGATCGTATCGACCGTGGGACGCCGCATTGATGAGGCACAGCCGATGGTGGACGCCCGCCTTCCTGATGGATCGCGCGTCAACGCCATCATCCCGCCGCTCTCCATCGATGGGCCAACGCTCTCTATTCGTCGCTTTGGCGCTGATCCTTTAAGGATGCCGATGTTGATTGAGAACGGCGCGCTGACAAGAGAGATCGCCATACTCTTCGAGATGTGTGTGCGGGCTCGCTTGAACATCATCATCTCCGGAGGCACGGGCGCAGGCAAAACTACGCTCTTGAACGCTCTGTCTGCCTTCATTCCGGTCGACGAGCGCATCGTCACTATTGAGGACTCGGCGGAATTGCAGATGCAGCAGCCGCACGTCGTCCGCCTGGAGACTCGCCCGATGAATATTGAAGGTAAAGGCGAGGTCACGCAAAGGGACCTGGTTCGTAATTCCCTGCGTATGAGACCCGACCGCATTGTTATCGGCGAGGTCCGCGGCGGTGAGGCGATCGACATGCTGCAGGCAATGAACACTGGCCACGACGGATCGCTTACGACAATCCACGCTAACTCCCCAAGAGATGCGCTCGCACGTCTTGAGACAATGATCCAGATGACCGGGATGAGACTGTCGGATCGAGCGATGCGCCAGCAGGTCGCTTCGGCAATTAACATGGTGATCCAGGTAGCGCGTCTTACCGACGGCACTCGCCGCATCACTTCAATTTCCGAAATTACCGGCATGGAGGGCGAGACGGTCACCATGCAGGAAATATTCCTATTCGAGCGGACTGGCGTTGATGCCAGCGGCAAAGTTATCGGACGGTTCCGCACCACCGGTATTCGTCCGCGTTTTGCAGAGCGGTTGAAGCAGTATGGCATGCAACTGCCGGCGTTCTTCTAGGGAGGTCTTTCTCCCTCTCCCTTTGGAAGAGGGTCGGGGAGAGGACGTGATGTTGGGTAGTGACCTAATTTGAAATTCTCTGTGGGTGCTCCGTGAACTCTCCGGTCTCTGTGATGAGTTCTTGCTGCAATTGTTAACCACAGAGACACAGAGAACACAAAGGTTGCACAGAGAAAATGAAAATAGGGCACCATTTGATATTGATAGCGGTTTAGTCCAGGAGGCATTTCCAAGATGTTGATTTCTACCATAGTATTTCTTTTCTTCCTGCTTCTTACCTACGCCCTCTTTCTAATGGCTTCGCGCAAGGCAGATGCCCGTCACGAGCGTTTGCAGCAGCGCGTTGCGGAAGCCCTGGAAGGATCGCAGACACCGGAAGAATTTATCGAGATATCACGGGAAGACTCGATTGGTGGCCTCCCAACCATCAACCGGCTCTTGTCGCCTTTGAATTTTGTTAAGAAGCTCGACGAAATGATCAGGCAGGCAGGGCTGCAACTCACGGTCAGCCGCCTGCTGGCCTTTAGTTTGGTTGCCGGCATTTTGGCCGCGCTCGCGGGCTACACAGTATTGAATCTTCTATTCGCTCTTGGGTTAGCCGCGATTGCGGCAGCTTTACCGATCCTGAATGTAGCGTGGAAGCGCGGTAAGCGCTTGCGAAAGTTCAATGCTCAGTTGCCGGATACACTCGATCTGTTGAGCCGCTCGCTCGGTGTCGGGCACGCCTTTTCGGAGGCGCTACACCAGGTGGGGACCGAAATGCCCGAGCCGATCGCCACGGAATTTCGCATTGCCTTCGAAGAGCAGAAGCTCGGGCTCTCCACGAAAGCGGCGCTGGACCGCCTGACTGAACGCGTTCCACTGGCGGACCTGCGCCTTTGCGTAACAGCAATGCACATCCAACGGGAAACCGGGGGCAACCTTGCTGAAATTCTTGAGCGGGTCGCACAGACTATTCGTGACCGCTTTAAGCTCATGGAAGACTTCCGGACCATGACGACGAGTGCGCGCGGCTCAGCCTGGATTCTGTGTGGCTTACCATTCGCCTTAGTTTTTGTACTGACAGTTCTCAACCCTGATTACATGAAAGTACTCGTTGATGACCCGCGCGGCCACATTGTCCTTGCGGTTGCTATCGTTTTGCAGATTGCGGGCATGCTCTTAATAAAAAAGATCCTGAACATCAAGGTTTAGGACTTTCTTGCGATCAAGCAGCTACTTGCTTTGAAGAAGGTGTAGACACATGCTGATTCTTATCGTTGTCTTGACATTCGGCTGCCTGGCCTTGGCAGTAATGAGCCTCTATTGGTTACTTGCTCGTCCCGCAGGCGTGGTCACCGCGCGCCTCGAGAGCATGGATCCTGCCCTGGCGTTGGTAGAAAACAGCCCGATGACAACGATGGCCGAGCGCGTTGCCGAACCGCTTAACCGCCTCGTGCCCATTTCAGCCGTAGAAGCGCAAAAACTACAAAAGCAGTTGCTTCAGGCCGGTTACCGGTCGCAGGATGCTGCGATGGCTTTCCGCGCCATTCAAGTGACAATGATCGTCGCCTTCCCGAGTATCGTAACGACGGCAGGCTTCATCCTGGATAGACCAATAAATCAACTCTTGATATTCGGCTTGTTTTCAGCGGCGATCGGTTTCTACCTGCCTCGTCTGGTGCTGCGCAGTAAAATCGCTAACCGGCAGCAGCGGATAACCTGGGCGCTGGCAGATGCGCTGGATTTGCTGGTGATTGCCGTAGAAGCTGGGCTGGGATTAAACGCAGCGCTAAATCGTATCGGCGAAGAATTGAAAGTGACGCATCCTGACATGCACTACGAATTGGACCTTGTCAATTTGGAAATTCGCGTCGGCCGCAGTCGCGAGGAGGCCCTGCGCAATCTGGCCGAGAGAACCGGAGTTGATGACATTCGCAGTTTTGTCGCCTTGCTGATCCAGGCTGACCGCTACGGCTCATCAATCGGCAGGGCCGTACGTGTGTTTGCCGATTCGCTGAGAACCAAGCGCCGCCAGCGAGCCGAGCAAGCATCACAGAAAGCAACCTTGAAGCTCATGATTCCGCTCACCGGTCTTCTGTTTCCGGTGATAATTTTGATTATTCTTACTCCTGCTATTCTCAATCTAATAGATTTGTTCTCTAAATAGGGGAAAGCGACGTGGATAAAGGGAGACCTCTTATGTTGAAGCGCACACTAATAGTTTTCAGTATCGCCATGGCCCTGGTTGTGGTTGCCGAGCCCGTGCAAACGGTCCACGGCATCATCATGACTGAGGCGGAGTGGCTGGCCATGAATACAGTCGACGCTCCGGCGGTCGACATTCCGAGCGGCCAAAAGGCGGAGGGCCAGGGCAACGGTTTTCTCCGCGCGCTCAAGGCGCCATTTAAGGCGATTGGCCGCTTGTTTGGCAGAGGAAAGAAAGACGATAACAAACTTTCAAGAATCTCAGAGAAAGACGCGAAGAGATTTGAAAGCGTCCCGGCCGTTCAAGTTTATAAACCGACTCCGGCAAAGGAAGTGAGTACGACCACGAACGCGCCGGATAGTTCGGGATTTCTCAGCACGCCGGCGAAGAACTCGACGGATGCTCTCGAGACAATCGCGTTGGACCACCTTGAAAAAGGCCGGGCGTTGCTCGATATCAATGACCTAAACGGCGCCATCGCTGAACTATCGTTCGCGGCTTCCGCAAATCCGAAGTTAAGTGAAGCCAGCAGTCTTTTGGGAGTGGCCTACTGGCGCAAGGGATTGCGCGATTTGGCAGAAAAGTCCCTTGAGAATGCCGTGCACCTCAAGAAAGACGATGCACAGAATCTCAACAACCTCGGTTTCCTTCTTTATGAAAACGGCGAGTATGAGAAAGCCACTAAGTATCTGAAGCGCGCGACGAAGTTAGCGCCCAACGATCCGCGCATCTGGAACAACCTGGGACTGGCCCAGTCTGAGCGCGGAAATTTTGACGATGCTTACGAGAGTTTCGCTTGCTCGCAGGGCGAGTTTAAGGGCCATGTCAATATCGCAGCTCGTTTGGAGCAGAAGGGTTCCACGAAGAAGGCGATCAAACACCTGGAAAAGGCATTTGCGCTGCAACCAAACTCGCCCGATGTGCTGGCGAGGCTGGTCGACCTCTATGACAGTACCGGGAATGAGAAGCAGGCCCAAAGCGCGCGCAGTTCACTGGAAACGCTCCGCACGCTGGCCAATGCAGCGGCTAAATAGCTCAGCAGTCGGTACTGGTGCAGTTTGATGAACTCTTAGGTCCGAAGGACCGGAAGTTAGTAGCCGGTCCGGCGCTTCGCGGAGGGCGGGGAGATGTGACCGTTAGTTACCTGAGCACCGAAGGTGCGCCACGGTTTGTGCCGGCCCTTCGGGCCTTTCG
>DASWDX010000551.1:0-4203 GCA_036395055.1 Pyrinomonadaceae bacterium
ATCAAGTTTCTCGATGTATATTTCAGGAGAAATCAGAATTGGCTCTTCGGCGGAGTAGCGCCGGCCAGGGTAAGGATCAAGTGTCCGAATGAACTGCAATTCATTCAGTAGCGTATCAACGTCGCTGCCAATCTGTTTGGCAAGATGTGGCAACTTGTGCTGCTGCAAATCCGAAAGATGTTCGCTGATTAGCGCGGCTGCGAGACGATTACTTTCGCCTTTAACTTCGAGTTGCACCAACAGGCACTCCCTGACATTCCGCGCGCCGCAACCTACTGGATCCAGACCCATGACGGCCTGTCTCGCTTGTTCGACTATTTCCTCCGACCAACCCCCCATCGCGGCAATCTCTTCATTAGTGGCGTTGAGTCTGCCGTCGGCGTCGAGGTTTCCAATAACGCTAATTGCGGCATCGCAAATTTCCCCTTCGATGGGGCTCATGTGAAGTTGCCACTCGAGGTGATCGGCCAGGGACGGAGGTCTTGTCAGAAACTGCTCAAAAGTGGGTGCGTCTTCCTTGTACTCGATTTCCTGAGTCTTGTATCCGGGGTCGAGGTAATCCTGGAACTCGCGGCCAAAATCAATTTCTTCAAATGCGTCCCGCGTTGCTTCGTCACCTACGACCTCATCGCCAATCGAGTCTTCACTCAAATCAGCGGCAGCCATTTCAGGTCCATCGCTATCGACACCCTCGCCTTCGCCTTCATAGGCAGACGACGATGTCAGTTCGCCTGATCCATTAGAAGAGGGGCTGCCGAGTTCCGGCTCCGTCGTTTCCACCTGTCGGCTATCGGGCGCAGCACCGGGATCAGCGCTGGCCAGATGGTCGAGAATCTTTTCCGCGAGCTCACCGACCTCTTCCTGGGTAGCCACCTCTTCAAGAACCGGATTCTCGAGAATTTGCTGCTGAATGAGGTCGGTCAGCTCGAGGGTCGTCATCTGCAACATCTCGATACGCTGACGCAACTGTGGCGTTAGCACGAGTCGTTGAGAGAGGCTGGTAGTTAGTTTAAGAGACATTTCCCAAGTCAAAAGAGCGCTTGTATTTTTTAATTTTGCGACTGAGCGCGCAGGGAGATTATACTCGATTCCAGCGCATTTGCGCGCGCCAGTTTCGCTTTCGCTTTTAACACGTAATTACATGCGGAATTTTTCGCCAAGATAAAGGCGTCGCACTTCGGTATCTTCTGTCAAGGCCCGTGGAACACCTGAGCGGAAAATACGGCCGTCAGCCATGATATAAGCCCGGTCTGTGACTCCCAACGTTTCGCGAACATTGTGGTCTGTAACCAAAATTCCGATGCTACGATTGCGTAAATAAAGTATGACATTTTGAATGTCATCGACCGCCTTAGGATCAATTCCGGCAAAGGGCTCATCAAGGAGGATGTATTGTGGTTCAGTGGCAAGCGCACGCGCGATCTCTGTCCTTCTTCTCTCGCCGCCGGAAAGCGCGTCGCCGCGTGTGTTGCGCACGTGGGCGATTCCAAACTCTTCCAATAGCTCTTCAAGCCTGGTCAGGCGCTCGCGCCGGCGCAGCCCCATCGTTTCAAGTACAGCCAAAATATTTTGCGCCGCCGTCATCTTGCGAAAGATGGATGGCTCCTGCGGCAGATAACCGACACCCAAACGCGCTCTGAGGTACATCGGCAGCTTGGTTACATCGCGATCTCCGAGGCTTACAATTCCTGCGTCGGGCCGCTCAAGGCCCACGATCATATAGAACGTAGTAGTCTTACCCGCTCCGTTTGCGCCGAGCAGCCCAACGACCTCGCCTTTTTCGACGTGCAGGCTGACATTATCCACCACACGACGCTTACCGTAGTTTTTTTCCAGGTGAAACGCGGCGAGCGCTGAGGCTGACGGGATCTTAGGCTCCTGGCGTGTAGCACGAGGCCTATCGCCCACCAACCTTTCGTTGGAGTGCTCCACGATCTCGACACCTTCAGCTTGAATGCTCATATTAGCCAGACTCATTTAGCCGCGGATTAACGCAGATTCATGCTGATCAGAAATAGTAAGAATAGACTTTTGAACCTATTCGCAAACGGTCGTGTTTCACTAATTCAATGCTTATTCGCGTGAATCCGGGGCGACAATTACTGCTTCTTTACTTTATGGACCGACCTCACGCGTCCGGGCGATTGCGGACCTCTAACATCATCGGCGATCACCCTACCGTCTCGCATATAGACGGTCAAACGACCACCTTCGGTGCTTCCCTTCTCTACATCCTCAACTCTGGCCGGATTGCCCTTGAGCACGGCAACTTCGTCAACGGTCGTATATTGAATCCAATCGCCAGTGCCTTTTCTATTTGGCTGCGTCAGAATTACGTTGCGTTGCGCGATTGTTTTTTCAACCTCGCTCGACTCTTTAAGCAGGTAGACATCGGCGACGCCGCTGGTTAACCGATCCGTTCCCTGGCGAATGTCGACACTGCCTTCATAGTGCAGGGTGCGATTTTTATCCGAGTAAGACATCGAATCCGCGGTAGCAAATACCGGTATCGTGCTGCTGGTCCCTTCAAGTCGGCGCCGCGCGTTGTAGATTTCACTTTGCACGTGCCCGTTGCCGTCCATTTTCTTCTCGCTCAAATAGAGTGTCAGCCGGTCGGCACGGACAAAATTGTCGTCTTGCCAGGCCCGCGTATTTCCGCTATAGATTGCCACGCCACTGTCGCTGTGAAACTCGCCTCTATCGCTGACGACGTAAACCGGACTCTTCACTTTGGAAAAGGGCGTAGCTCCGTTGGTCTGCTCCTGACTGTAGTAGGTGGTCGCTGTCTTGCCGCGGCTGTACGAGACCTTGTTAGTCAAATCCGAATCAAGCTCAACCCCCTTCGTCCGGGCGCGCGAATCCCAGACCGTGGGGTCACCGCCACGCAAACGAACTGTGTTATCCCCCGCGGTATAGGAAATGTTTGCGGCAACACCGTTGCGATCATTCTCATTAAACTTGGCTTCGCCCTGCGCATCCAGCCGATCAATATCCTGCGTGTCCTTAACAAAGACTGCAGTCATCTTCTGTGAAGTCAGCGTGCGAGTGCCGCGATCCTCCACCTTCTGCACCGGTTGAATCACCGCTTTGGCGCCACCCGTTGCCATAAAGGTGCTGGCCAGGTTATGACTCTCGAAAAAATCGCAATCGATCCGCGGGGCCGTAAGCGTTTTCTGGTCGGCCCGGGCATCCTTAATCACCGGATCGACGAATAATTCAGCGTTGCCCACGGCTTCTGCTTTGTCCAGGTCGCGGCCAGTAACGCGCCAAATAAGTTTCACTGCATCGGCCGTGAGCCGCTTATTCGCCGCACGTGGGTCGTTTGCTTTTGACTTAGGTGCGGAAAGGTTGATTAGCGAGCGGCCTTCGGTACGCATCTGTTTTAGGAGGCTGCGATCACCCTGCGCCTGAAACAGGACCTCTATCGAGTTTGCGCCGGCGATTTGCAGCTCCGCGTCAGCATCCAGGGTTTTGCCACCCGCATTCTGCATTGCTATCGCGCGCTCGAGCCGCTGATCATTATCCAAAAAGAAATCCATATCGGCCGAGTGGACCTCCGCCGATCTCCCTTCCTGCATGGAACGTAGGTAAGAGTTGCCCCTAACCTCGAGCTTCTGCAGGTGCTTTTGCTCGTTCAGCGTGGCATAAAGGTTTTCGCCGCTCATCAAGTCGCTGCCCTGCTCAGCGGTCACGCCACCCACAAAATTGAGTTTCATCGTCGCCTGTTCAAACGATGCCTGTGCCGAACGAATCGTAACCGGCCGCGAGCGAGTTGATGAGGGTTTAGCTTTGGCGTCTTTCATCGCTTCGGGCAAAACGGTAATTTCAACGTCCTTCTTCAAATCGAGTTTCTTACTTTTAGCGAACACGATTGCGCCGGTAGAGTGACCGGAAACATTTTCACGATCGAAAGAAATCGGCGCTTCCGTTTGCGCTATTTCATTGTTCTGATCGTAAGTAATCGACTCGGTGTTAACTTTCAAAGCGTCCTTTGTCTCGACCTTTACATTGCCGAGGAAGGTAATGACAGATTGTTTCGGATCATAGATGGCTTTGTTCGCGACAATCTGATCCGGCTTATCACCGTCCGGAGGATAAACGGCCAGATTAACCTGCTCGAGTTCATGATGATCGTCTGTGAAAGTAATATCGCGCGCCGCACGCAGCCATAGATACAAGCGGTCGCCCTTCATTAATCGTTGC
>DASWDX010000552.1:0-17674 GCA_036395055.1 Pyrinomonadaceae bacterium
GTAGGTAATCTCAAAGTCGCGCCACCAGCGTGGCACACACGGATCGATCTGCAATCGCTCTCCCTGCAACTTGAAACCAAGAATCGATTCGAGTCCCGCGCGATACATCCACCCGGCAGAACCTGTGTACCAGGTCCAACCGCCGCGGCCCGTGTGCGGTGGAACCGCATAGACGTCGCCCACGGCCACGTATGGTTCCACTTTATATTTGTGCAGCCCGGCACGCGTCGAAGAGTGGTTGACCGGATTCAACAGCGAGAAAAGTTCGCCGGCGCGTTCACCGTCGCCAAGAACAGCAAAGGCAATCAAGGTCCAGAGCGCTGCGTGCGTATATTGCCCGCCGTTCTCGCGCACCCCCGGTACGTAACCCTTGATGTAGCCGGGATCCAACTGCCCTTTGTCGAAGGGCGGCGTGAACAGGATCACCAGGCCGTCGCCGCGGCGTATCAAATACTCTTCAACCGCGGCCATTGCGCGCTGCGCTCGATAACTTTCGGCCGCGCCCGAGATGACAGACCACGACTGTACAATCGAGTCGATGCGGCACTCGTTATTTTGCACTGAACCGAGCGGAGTGCCGTCGTCGAAGTAAGCGCGGCGATACCAATCGCCGTCCCATCCGCTTTCCGCCAATGCTTGTTTTAGTTTCTCCAAATGCTCGCGATAGCGGTCGCTGCGCGCCTTTTCATTTCTCCGTTCGCACAATTCGGCAAACGCTTTCAGCGTCTTAAAGAGAAACCAACCAACCCAAACGCTTTCGCCTTTACCCAAATGCCCCACGCGATTCATGCCGTCGTTCCAGTCTCCTGAGCCCATCAACGGCAAGCCATGCGTGCCAACTGCCAAACTTCGTTCGAGCGCCCGGGTGCAGTGTTCAAAAACCGTTGCCGATTCACTCGAGACCGATGGCTGCAGGTACGCTTCATGCTCGTCCGGTTTCAGTAGCGGCTGCTCGAGAAACGGAGCTACTTCGTCAAGCACCGAGAGATCGCCGGTCACACCGGTATAGAACGACGTGACAAACGGCAACCACAGGAGATCGTCGGAAATGCGTGTACGCACGCCACGACCCGACGGCTGGTGCCACCAATGTTGCACGTCGCCTTCATTGAACTGGTGCCTGCTGGCAAGGAGTATCTGTTGGCGGGCGACGGCTGGACTGCTGTAGACCAACGCCATCACGTCCTGCAACTGATCGCGAAAACCAAACGCGCCTCCGGACTGATAAAAAGCCGAGCGCGCCCAGATGCGACAAGATAAGGTCTGATAAAGCAACCAGCGATTTAGCATCGTGTCCATGGCGGCATCGGGAGTTCTGACTTCAATCGTACCGAGCAACGCGTCCCAATGCGTTAACACATCCTCAAACGCGTCGTTAACATTTCCGGTCTGGGTAAACCTCTCAACCAGCGACTGTGCTTCTTCTTTTGATGCAGTTTCTCCCAGCAGAAAGATCAGCTCACGTCCTTCGTGCGGCGCCAGATCAATGCTTGTTTGCAGCGCGGCGCAGGGATCGAGTCCGGCGCCGTCGCGGCCGGATAAGTTGATTCGGCGTAAAGCCGCCGGACGAGTTAGGGTGCCGTTGCGTCCAATAAATTCCTTGCGATCACAAGTAGCACTGGAGACTTTTTCGTTCGTTGCCGTGAAAGCGACGTGGCCGGCAAACTCATTGTTGAAGGGGTTGCTTGCGAAAATTGTTTTAGCAGCCTGGTCGATCTCCGTGATGACGTAGGGGGCGGACGTATGTCGCTGAACGCCAAGCACCAGCTCGTTAAAGAGTGTCACAGTGAGTCTTCTTTTTCTGTCGCTACGATTGCGCAATCGCAGCAGCGATATCTTTACAGGAGAATCAAGCGGTACGAACAGGAGCAGTTCCTGCGAGATGCCGTGGCTGGTGTGTTCAAAAACGGAATAACCCTGGCCGTGCCTGATTATGTAGGGTTCGGTTTCGCGAATCGGCAGCGGCGTGGCCGACCAGACAGTGCCGGTGTCGTCATCGCGCAAGTAGACAATCTCACCCGGCGGATCGCTTACGGCATCGTTAGACCACGGCGTCAAACGGTTCTCGCGGCTATTCACCGACCAGGTAAAGCCCGCGCCGGTCTCGGTAATCTGAAAACCGAAATCATTCTTGTTGGCGACGATGTTTGACCACGGCGCGGGCGTCCACTGTTCCGCACCCAGCAGAATCACGTATTCGCGACCACCCTGATGAAACCCGCCCAGCCCATTGAAGAAAGTTAACTCCGGCGGCGCGACCTTCGGTTCCGGATAGGTTTGGGAAGGCAGGCGAGGAATAAAAGAAGCGGGCAAGGTTTCGGTAACCTCGGGCCGCTCAAGTTGATCTTCGAGCAATCCACGCTCGCAAACAATTACGGCCCGGGCAACGGAATGTAGCAAAATGCGATCGGCTTCCGGAATGTGATCCGCGCGCCGCAAAAATACACCGCCGGGCTTGTCCTGCAAACTCCCCAGGCCGCTGGTGCGAACCATCGTCTCCAGCTCTCTTTGTAGCAATTGCAGGTAGGTTGTGGGATTGTCATTGAGGATGACCAGATCGATATTCAGTCCTTTGTAATGCAAATACTCGTGGCCGCGCACAATCTTACGCACGATGGGCAGATCCGCTGCTTTATTGATCCGTACAATCAGGATCGGCAAGTCACCACTAATTCCATACGCCCACAGGCTTGATTGCGCTTTGGTGTTGAGCGCGAGCACGTGCGGACGCGGACGCAGCGAAGGATCCGAATAAATAATGCGCGATGCCAAACGCTGAAAGAGATGTGCTTCATCCGCGTCTATGTTCAGGTGACTCATCTCAACTTGAGCTTTTGTCCACGCCAGTCGTACTTCACGTTCAAAAGTATTTGGGTCGTGATACTTGTCCGCCAGTGTCACTGCCTCTTCGCGCGAACGCGCCACGATGGTGCTGAATGAGCAACGCACAGTTTCGTTGGGTCGAATTCTCACGCGCCGGCGCAAACTAAAGACCGGGTCAAGCACTGCTCCGGTCGTGTTCGACAGGGGCCGATCTTCCATGACCGCGATTGGGTCGGCGGGCGTGTGCCCGCGGCCCAGGAATCGTCCCCGATCGGTTTCGTATTGCGCGGCGCCCACCAGATCTCCTTCGACTACCACAACATGAACGCCCCAGATAGGTTTGTCGTCGCTCGAACGTTGGCGGCGATGCGCGAGGATTGCGTTTTCGGCGGCGAAGAATTCGGTTTCAATGAACAGATTACTAAAAGCTGGATGGGCAGCATCGGCCTGCGGAGTATTAAGGACAACTTCCGCGTAACTGGTCAGCTCGATCTCACGGGTGCGGGTGGAATTGTTGGTCAATGAAACGCGACGCACCTCCGCATTGTCCTCTGCCGACACGACAACCTCCATGTGCGTCAGGATGCCGGCATCGCTGCGCCAGAAGTCTGCCTTGTCCTCGGAAAATGCAACCTCATACGACTGCGGTCGTTTGTGAACAGGCTGATAACTCGCCGGCCAAACGGCGCCGCTCCTGACGTCGCGCAGATAAATGAAGGTGCCCCAGTTATCGCGCGTGACGTCTTCGCGCCAGCGCGTGACGGCGTTCTCGCCGCAGTTGGAATAACCGCCGCCCGCAGCCGTGACCATCACGCTGTAGGATCCATTGGAGAGTAACTGCGTACGCGGCGTGTCTGTATCGACGCGGTGGTAGACGCGCGTGAACATTCCCTGCAATGTTTGCGCTACTCGACCTGTCAAAACCTCTTCCGCGCGCGGATGCGCCGCCGGCACGCCGACAGGAATGCGTTCCTGTAACAACAACTCGGTGGCCTGGACCAGCGGATCGGAATGGAAACGATCCTCAATGCGATCGTTGTGAAGCACGTTATTGAGAGCAACCAGACTCATGCCCTGGTGGTGAGTCATGAAAGTGCGAATCAAAACATGGGACTGACCCTGCGGCAAGCGTTCGAGTGTGTAGTCAATGGCCTCGAAATAACCATAGGCGCCGAGCGCACCATCCTTGGCGAGCCGACGCAGGTTATCCATGGCCACACGCGGTTCAATTTCAGCCGCGAGCATTGTTGCGTAGGGCGCCACCACCAGATCCTCAATCAGACCGCGCTTCAAACCCAGACCAGGAACGCCAAAAGGTCCGTATTGATAGTTCAAGTGGAGGTCGCGGACGTTATAGGCGGACTCGGAGACACCCCAGGGAACACGGCGTTCTTTGCCGTATTCGATTTGTCTCCGTACAACGGTGCGATAGGTTTCATCGAGAAGCGTGGCGGGGTAGTTGCGCATCACCAAAAGCGGCATCAAATATTCAAACGTGCTGCCGGTCCAGGAAATCAACGCCCGCCCGCTATCAACTGACGTTAGTTGGCGACCCAGGCGGAACCAGTGGTCCTGAGGCACATCGCCCTTCGCAATTGCCACAAAGCTTGCCAGGCGCGCTTCGGAAGCGAGCAGATCGTAGTAAGAATTATCTGCGCGCTGGGCCAGAACGTTGTAACCAATCGTAAATACTTTCCGCTCCGGATCAAGCAGAAACCTGAAGTCCATTTCTTCCATCATCTGCTCGGCTGTATGGGCCAGACCACTGAGGCGTGACAAAAAATCTCCAGCCGCGCCCGCTGCTTGTTCGAGAGCGTTTCTTAATCGCTCCTGCGCTTGAAACAGGTGCACGGCTTGATCGCTTTGCGGGCGGGAGAGTTGCAGCAACGCACGATCACAAACCTCCGGCACCTCGGCCAACGTGGGCACCGCTTGAAGCAGACTCATAAGCGACTGCCACTGGTCGTCAGGGCTTAATCCATCCGTTGTTGTCTCCGCCTGAACCTGTGTGAGCAGACGGCCCCACGGTACGAGCATATCGGCATCGCGGCGGCAGGAACTGACCTGATGTTGTAGCGCACCCAACCACCAGCGCAGCTCCTTGAAGTTGATTTCTCCATGCTCGTGCGCCAGCGCGTTAATGATGTCTTCAATCTCAGCGGTTCTTTCTTGTAGAGATTCAAAGAGCATGAACCACGACGGTAAGTTGTTTCTGGCTCCGACGGAGACCAGCTTTTGACAGGCTTCAATCTCGTCGCGCAATTGACTAACGGTCACTACCTCGGTGCGCTGTCGGAAGCTGCCCAGCCGTCCGGCTTCAACAGACACGGCCTCAATCGTGTCTGCCAGTCCTTTGCTGATTCGCGCATCAAACAGCTTCCCATCGGGCAGCTCAATGCAGCCTTGTTTCAGTGCGATGGCGTGTCCCGCCAGGTTGCCGCTATCCACGGTCGAGATGTACTGAGGATGAAGAGGCTGGAGAGTCTTAGTGTCGTACCAGTTAAAAAAGTGTCCGCGAAACTTTCCCAGTTTGGCCAAACTCGCAAACGTCAGTTCCTGGCGCTCCAGAAACTCCAGCGAACCGACGTAGCCCAGATCGTATGCGCAGAGAGTGGCAAGTGAGAGTAGTCCGATATTCGTCGGCGATGTGCGATGGGCGATTATAGGGGCTGGATCTTCCTGAAAATTATCCGGCGGCAACCAGTTATCTTCAGCACCCACAAAAGACTCAAAGAAACGCCACGTGCGGCGCGCCACTACACGCGCGAGTTGAACGTCATCTATGCTCAAAAGCTTGCGTTCCGCCGGCCGCGGGATACTGATCCAGTAAGCGACGAAAGGCGAAACAACCCAAAAGAACGCAAACGCAAACATCGTTGCAAACGCCCTTGGTCTCGCGATGAGAGCGAGCGCTACGGCCAATAACGCCAGCAATTCCGCCGGCAACATAAACCAAAAGAAAGAAGCGAAATCGTGACGCACATCTTTCTCCGCATCAGCGGCAGTGACCCACTCAAGCAACTTCTTCCGCGAGATTACTTTTCGATAGATCGTGCGAATGATCGCATCGGTCATCAGATAGGCCTGATGCGGCAGAAACACGATCGATAAGGCAACCTGCGCAGTATTTGTTCTGACGTCGCCCCACACACTCCAGAAGTGGCTGGTCCAGGGAATTCCCCGCGGATGGATCAGGAGGCTCGTCGTGACGTGAAGATAAACCGGAAAAGCAATCGTGATAACGACGAACAAACTCCATAGGAGCGGTGAGCTCGGGAAAATGGTCCACGCTGCGAGCAGCCATAGGAACATTGAAGGAGCAACCAGGCTGCGCCGTAAGTTGTCGAGAATTTTCCAGCGCGAAACTAAGGGCAGCGGATTTCGAGTCCTGCGGCGGTTAGCATCGGGCACCGTGGGAAAAAGCCAGCGAAGAATTTGCCAGTCGCCACGGGTCCAGCGATGTTGCCGCTTCGCGTAACTGTCGTAGGATGCCGGGTAGTCATCCAGTAGCTCGATATCGGTGGCCAGTGCCGCGCGTGCAAACAGCGATTCAAAAAGATCGTGGCTGAGCAGTGAGTTTTCTGGAACGCGGTTGGCTAGTGCCGCCTGGAATGCATCCATGTCGTAGAGACCTTTGCCGGTGAAGTTTCCCTCCCCAAAAAGGTCCTGGTAGACGTCGGAGACCGCCGTTGTGTAGGGATCGATTCCGGTGTTTCCGGAAAAAATTCGCGCAAACCTCGAACGCGACGCGCTGACCAGCGAGATGCTGACCCGTGGTTGCACAATTCCGTAGCCGCGTGTGACAAGGTTGGTGGCCGCATCCAGTCTCGGTCTGTTGAGTGGATGAATAGCGGCGCCTACAAGTTTGCGCGCAACGTCGCGCGGCAGCTGCGTGTCGGAATCCAACGTTATGACGTAACGGATCTGCCGGAGCAAATCTGGCGACGCGGTCGCCGTTATGAAACTGGTGTCCGTGGCTCCGCGCAACAGTAGATTAAACTCTTCAAGTTTGCCGCGTTTTCTTTCCCAACCCATCCATCTGTCTTCACCTGAATTCCATTGTCGGCGCCGGTGAAAAAGATGAAAGCGAGGCGACAGACCATTGCCGTGACGATAGTTAAGTTCCTGAATGCCGTTCTTCGCGGCCGCCAGAATAATCGAGTCGTCGCTCTCTTCTTTCGCAGTGGCGTCGGGAAAATCGCCAAGCAGTGCAAAGTAAATATGTTGGTCCTGGTTGGCGAGAAAATGCACTTCGAGCTTTTCCAGTTGCTCGGCCACACGCGACTCACTTGTAAAGATCGTCGGCACCACAACCATCGTGCAGGCTTCGTCGGGTATTCCAGTACCCGTGCTCATCCGTGGCACCCGGCGCGGCGGAAACAAATGCGTAATGTCCCAGTTCAGCACACAAACGGCCAGATCGCTCGCGGGTATCAGTGCCAGGAGAGCGGTGATTAGCAGGAGCGGCCAGCTTGTTCCGGCAAACGCGGCAGTGGACAGTGCGCTGACGTATACAGCTATGACGAGAAGCGAAACGATCAGCAAAGTTAGTAACGTCAGAGTGCCGAGAAAGACGTGAGTGGCGTGGCGAAGAATTAAACGGCGAATCCTCTCGATGAGTTTGGGGCGGTAAGCGAAGTGTGCTTCCAAGCGGACCAGGCCATCGTCAACAAGGTAAAAGCCCACATGCGATTCGGGAGACGCATTTAAGTAACCGGCATCTTTATTCCTTGCTGCGTCTCCCCTTGCTTTGCTCTCGATGTCAGCGCCGTCCTTCGCAAGTTCCACCGCAGCCTGCGCCACATCAAGTTCATTCGCTTGTGTCCGTTTGCTAATTCGCTCAATGACGTGGCGATAGCGATCGCGCGTCGTAAACTCCATTCCTGCATAAGCACCCGCGGGATCCGATCCCAGCAATGGTTCAATCAGACTGACGCTCTCGAAAAAGTCGCGCCAATCAAGCGTCGACAGCAGACGCATGCTGGTGATGATGTTGCCGACCGTGACCTGCATTGCAGCCTGGCGCTGATGTTCGGCATGAATGATCTGCTCGATGCTCGTGCCCTGGCGGGCTAGTTGCTTTTCCAGCCAATCCATCACCGGCGTCACAGCGGGATCCTGTTCTCGCAGACGTTGAGTGAGTTGAACTACAAAAGATTGCGGAATTTTTGGGAGCTTTCCGAGTCGCTCAGTCACGAGGGGAATTAACGCGGCAGGCTGGCGCGAGGCAATTTCCAACAACTTGTCAGCCAGCTTATCGGCCTGCTCGCGCTCCTCGCGTGCGCGCACAATAATCACGGCAAGTCTGCGAAGATTCTCTACCAGGGCCAGACGCAGGGTGATCGCAACGGCCCACAATTCACCGATCGATAGCGGCGCCACCCTTTGATAGGCAGCTATGAAGCGGCGCAGCGTGGTTGTATCGAGCCGGCAGTCAGTATGCGCGATGAGCGCGAAAGCCACCGCATAAATTCTCGGATAGTCTTTTAGTCTGCCTTCAGCGAGCTTAGGCAACTCATGGTAATAACTCTTCGGCAGATCCTGGCGAATCTCGCGTAGTTGTTCTTCGACTATGTGGAAATTGTCCACCAGCCACTCGGCTGCGGGTGAGATTGCGCGACCGTTTCGAATTGCTTCGACCAGCGTGCGGTAAGAACCTATGAGTTTTCGCCCGTTGTCCTCGAGGCGAGGCAGCAATTGAGCGCGGCCCTTTTTCGTTACTGTCTTGTGCTCAGCAGCGAGCGTCAACGCGTATTGCTCCAGACGTTCAACGCTGAAGATCTCGGCTCTGACAGGCTGCTCGTCGGCATAGCCCGTCGACTTGCCAAACGTTGCTGATAACGATCCCAGGAACTCACTCATAACGTTTCGAGTAACTCACTCAGTCCAGCCGACTGCGGTCGGCGCCGGCCTGCACCTGATGGCCGCCCTGGCTCTCGCGTAGACGCATAACCCAAAATTCTGTTAGCGGATTGATAAGATCAGAATATCACGATTTGAATTCGCGCTTCATGATGGCAGCACGCCTGCCGACTGTTGCCGTCTTGCGTCCTTCGTTCATGTCGAACTGGAAACGTTTCTGTCAAATTGAAAGCCTCGCTCAGATTGACCAATGTGCATGACCGCGCATTGCGGGTTATCGACCCGGCCCCCTTCATTTTAGTTGAATAATTCGCAAGTTTGGGCGGCCGGGAGCGGGAATACCACTTGCCAAGTAACGTGTCAGGAGGCAGGCAATAGCGATTCGCCAGCGGCCTCTTGGGTGGTTAGAGACTGACCCGGAAAGACGAGTAACAAGGCAACGGTTTGGTAACGACAAAGTGAACAAGCAAAAGATCAGAAGCCTGTATATGTTTTCTGTGGCCCTCATCGGTGCCACCGTCACCATATTTTGTGCCTGGCGTCTACCCATCGCGCAGCTCGATGCAAAATTTGCCGCTCTGACGCTCATAACGGTCTTAATAGGATCGCGTATTACGATCAAGATTCCCGGAGCGCGTGGTCAAATTGCCGTTTCCGACACCTTCATTTTTCTGGCAATACTATTATTCGGAATCGAAGCCGCAGTTGTGCTTGCTGCAGCCGAAGCGTTTTGTTCTTCTGTGCGCTTCAGCAAAAAAGTTGCCGTGTTGTTTTTCAATGCCGGTGTGATGGCCCTCTCGACATTCGTTACCGCGTTGACCTTCTATCTAGTGTTTCCGGGAGTTAGCCTGCGCGACGGCTATTCGCCAAACCTCATCATAGCGTTATCTGTAATGGCGCTGTCGCAATACGTGCTGAACTCGGGGCCGATTGCCGTGGGCGTGGCTCTGAAAACCAATCAAACTGTCTGGCAAAGTTGGCGCGCGAATTTCCTGTGGACGTCGTTAACATATTTTACTGGCGCTTTTGGCGCCGCAGTCGTGGCGAGGTTGTGTGAGACGTTCGGATTCTATGCACTTGTTGCCACCGCTCCGATTATCATTATTGTCTACTTCACCTATCGAACCTATCTCGCCAACGTAGAATCATCGGCTTCGCAGGCCGAAACCGCGAAACTGCACGTCGAAGAACTAAATAAGTACATCGCCGAACAGAAGCGGATCGGCCAGGCATTGATCGAGAGCGAAGAACACTTTCGTAATGCTTTTGATTATGCGGCGATTGGCATGGCGTTGGTGTCGCCTGAAGGAAATTGGCTTCGTGTGAATCGATCGCTCTGTGAAATCGTTGGCTACTCCGAAGCCGAGTTGCTTGTTTCAGATTTTCAAGCGATCACTCACCGCGACGATCTTGGCAACGATCTGGCCGAAATTTACCGCATGCTTTCCGGTGAGATTCCCACCTGTCAGTTGGAGAAGCGTTACCTTCATAGGCTGGGTCATGACGTGTGGGTTTTAAGCAGTGCCTCCCTGGTGCGCGACGCAGACGGCCGCCCGCTGCATTTGATCTTTCAGATTCAGGACATCACGGAGCGCAAACGTGCGGAAGCAGCTATCCATACGCTTTCACTGGCTGACGAGCTAACCGGTCTCTATAACCGTCGCGGCTTCCTTGCGTTTTGCAAACAGCATCTCAATTCACTTCACCGGACGAATCAGGGCGGCGTGATTGTTTATGCCGATCTTGATGGCTTGAAGAAAATCAACGACTCGTTTGGTCACCAGGAGGGCGATCGCGCATTAATAAAAACGGCTGAGTTGTTGAAAGAAACTTTTCGATCCGCCGATGTGCTCGGCCGTTTGGGTGGCGACGAGTTTACCGCGCTGGCAGCGGTTGAGTCGGAGGGAGGCGTTGAAAAGCTCGTCGCGCGCCTGGAGCAGAAATTTGAAAAATATAATGCCATGAAGATTGTTCCCTACAAACTTTCAATAAGCATCGGCGTGGCCCAACTTGATTCTAACGCCACTCAATCGATCGAAGATTTGCTGACAATGGCAGATCTGGCGATGTATGAGAACAAACGCGGAAAGCAGGCTGGCGTGAACTTGCCAACCTCTGATTCGGAACGACCGGCTTTGGCGGTTGCTTAGTCAGCGCTAACACCTTTGAGCCTTGCGGCGGCAGGTTTTACGATCTGCCGTCTTGCTTTTTCAGGATAGACATTCTTTGTCTGTCTGAGATTACTGACTAAAGGTTTAGAAATTCATTGGCACTCACAGACTAGTCTTCGGCAGACAGTCTGCCATGCAATTTGTAGTATCCTCTGCACCGATCATGGACCTCGATAAGAATGAGATGAAAGCTGCGGCGTCTGCTCGCTGGCGGGCGCTCGTGTTGTTGTCATTAGCGGAACTCCTCGGCATGTCGCTTTGGTTTAGTGCATCAGCGGTTGTCCCGGCCTTGCGCCATGAATGGACTTTGAGTGAATCGAATGCGGGCTGGCTGACAATCGCCGTGCAACTCGGTTTTGTTTGCGGCACTTTGTTAAGTGCATTTCTAAATTTGCCGGACGTGATCAGTGTTCGTTCACTTTTTGCGTTTTCCGCTCTCGCAGGGGCCCTGGTTAACGCTGCTTTCGGTGCATATGCCCATAACGCGCAAACCGGAATTGGCTTGCGCTTCCTCACTGGAATGTTTCTCGCGGGAGTCTATCCGCCGGGAATGAAGATTATGGCCACGTGGTTTCACCGCTCGCGTGGGATGGCTATGGGTGTTTTGGTGGGAGCCCTCACGCTCGGGAAAGCCTCGCCGTATCTGGTTAGTGGATTGGGAAGTGCAAACTGGCGCCATAATATTTTCTTTATCTCGATACTCGCTGTAGTCGGTGGTCTCATCGTGCTGCTGTTTGTCGGCGATGGTCCCCATGCGTTGCCGGCAGCCAAATTTGATTGGAGGCAAGCGTTAGCAGTTTTTAGAAATCGCAGCGTGCGCCTCGCCAGCTTCGGCTACTTCGGTCATATGTGGGAGCTCTATGCGATGTGGGTCTGGATCCCCGTTATGATTCGCGCGAGCCTGAACGTTTCGAAAGCATCTCCGGTAGCGGCCGAAGTCGCGTCGTTTCTTGTGATTGGCTGTGGGGCACTCGGTTGTGTAACGGCGGGACTGGTTGCAGATCGCATCGGGCGCACGGTTGTCACGTCCTGGGCGATGACAATAAGCGGTGCCTGTTCCCTGCTGATTGGTTTTCTGTTTGGAGGAAACCCGTTTTTGCTGTTGTTGGTTGCGGCGATCTGGGGAGCAAGCATCGTCGCCGATTCCGCGCAGTTTTCTACCTGTGTAACTGAGCTTGGTGATCCGCGGTACGTTGGAACAGCCTTGACGATGCAAACGTGTGTTGGGTTTCTGTTGACTACTATCTCTATCGAGCTGATACCTTATTTCGTGAAAGCGGTTGGCTGGCAATACGCGTTTGCGATACTGGCGCCGGGTCCACTTTTGGGCGTGATCGCGATGCTGCGATTGCGCGGTTTGCCGGAAGCGGCGAAGATCGCGCACGGGCGACGATGATCCAGCCGCGGATTTGCGCGGATAAACGCGGATCAGATAAGCGAGCAAAACGACAAGTTGAGCTACGGTTTTTCAGATTCCTGTCATCAGCGTTAGATCCGCGGTAAAAACATGGCCATAGAATTGAGACAGCGCGTGCGGAAGATCATTCGTCTCCTGAAGCGTGCCTATCCGGATGCAAAGTGTTCGCTGAATCATACAAATGCTTTTGAGTTGTTGATTGCGACCATTCTGTCGGCCCAGTGTACCGATGCGCGCGTGAATATCGTCACGCAGGATCTCTTTCGCAAGTATCGTAAGCCTGAAGATTATTTGAAGGTCTCACCTAAGGAACTCGAGCGAGACATTCGCACGACGGGTTTCTTCCGCAACAAGACAAAATCCATTCAGGGCACTGCAAAAGTTTTGGCTGAAGAGTATGGCGGCAAAGTACCGGATACAATTGAGGAATTGCTGGAACTTCCGGGCGTCGCGCGAAAAACAGCGAACGTTGTTATGGGGAACGCTTTTGGAATCAGTTCAGGAGTGGTGGTCGACACGCACGTAACCAGACTCTCCCACCGGCTGGGTCTATCCACGCAGAAAACGGCGGAAAAGATCGAACAGGACTTGATTGCGATAGTGCCAAAAAAGGATTGGGTTATTTTTCCGCATCTAATGATTGCGCACGGCCGTGCGATCTGCAAAGCCCGTAATCCTCTGTGCGCGGAATGCGTAGTCGAGAAACTCTGCCCGTCGTCATACCTGAAAACCGGCGTCATGCCGGGAACGTAGCAGGCTGAAGTCGCTCGACGCATTGCCTTACTTAAACCGCGGTCCGACTAAGGGCCTTTCCCAGCAACACTCACGAAGTCCGTGCCCGGTAAAGACCCAGCTAGCGCATCCCCTCGAACGCCGCTACAATGACGGCGCTCCGCTCATTCTGAACCAGGATTTTATTTCCGCGCGCACAATGCCGCCCGTCATCAACCGGCGTTTTCCTACGCCTAATCCGCCATTTGCAAGCTATTCCGCTCACGACCTAGGGGCGACGAAAGGATCGCAAGCGTGAGCTATCGCTTCCCCTGGCATCGTCTTTCTGACGAACACCTGCTCGATATGCGGATTTGCGATCTGGCGCTCAGAATTAAGGGTTCGTTTCTCGAGCCTCACATTAAACGCCTCTATAGCGAATTGAACGACCGAGGCATTCGGTTCAAGCCGCACGTTTGGCTCTCGGAAGAATGGTTCTCGCCTGATGGCGTGCCGGGAATTGCCATTCCTTTTTACCTCGCGCATCCGCGTCTGATGAAACTCGAACGCAAGCAGATGCTGGAGGTCGAAGGCGGCACCGACACGGAGTGCATGCGGATTTTGCGCCATGAAGCGGGTCATGCTTTGGATACCGCGTTTCGTCTCCATTTCAAACGACGCTGGCGTGATCTCTTCGGATCTTTTGCGCAACGCTATCCTGATTTCTATAAACCAAAGCCGAAGAGCCGCAATTACGTTTTGCATTTGCGCGCCTGGTATGCACAGGCTCACCCCGCGGAAGATTTCGCCGAGACGTTTGCCGTTTGGCTGACGCCGCGCTCGCGGTGGCGGCGCCGTTATAAAGGTTGGCCGGCGCTGCGCAAGTTGGACTATATCAACGAATCAATGAATGAATTGGCCGGGACGAAACCGCGCAACCGTACCCGAACCAAAGTGGAACCGCTCTCGGCCATACGCACCACGTTACGCGAACACTATCGACGGAAACGCGAGCGTTACGATTTCGATTGGCCTGCGGTCTACGATCGAGATCTACTGCGAATTTTCTCAGACGACCCGCGTCATCGGTCGCGTCCCAGCGCGGCTAGTTTTCTCCGCAGCGTACGTCGCGAGGTTCGTCAAATCGTCGCCGAGGGAACCGGCGTTCACCAGTACACCATTGACCACGTGCTCGAGAATATGATCGATCGTTGCAAGGACCTGAAGCTACGCGTGGCCACGCCGACTAGAGAAGCACGACGTCGAGTGATGATCGTCTTGACAGTTCAGGTTATGAACGTGCTTCATTCGGGTTATCATCGTATTGCCGTGTAATTGCTTATAAAGGCCGTATGACTTTCGAGCCCAGAAAAAAGCTCCGCATTATCGTTCTCGTTCATCAGGACCTCGTGCCTCCCGACTCACTCGACGGGTTAACTGACAAAGAAAAAATTGAGATCAAAACTGAATACGACGTCATCTCAACTCTCAAGAGGATGGGCCATGATGTCTATCCCATCGGACTCTACAACCAGCTGAATGTGATTGGCGATGCATTGATGGAGCATAAGCCTCATATCGCGTTCAATCTGCTGGAGGAGTTTCATGGTTATCCACTTTACGACCAACATGTAGTTAGTTATCTGGAATTGATGAGACAGGCGTACACGGGCTGCAATCCCCGCGGTATGACTTTGGCCCACGACAAGGCGCTGACGAAAATGATCCTTACCTACCACCGACTTCAGGTGCCGCATTTTGCGGTGTTTCCCATGAGCCGGAAGGTCAGGCGGCCGAAACGTTTGAAGTTTCCTTTGCTGGTCAAATCGATTAGCGAAGAAGGTTCGGTAGGCATTTCTCAGGCTTCCGTAGTACACGATGATGAAAAACTCACGCAGCGAGTGGAATTTATCCATCGGCAAAACAAGACCGCCGCCATTGCGGAACAGTATATAAAAGGACGCGAGATTTACGTTGGGGTAATCGGCAACCAGAATATTCAAACCTATGCGCCGTGGGAACTGGTAATGGAAAAGCTGCCGGAAGGCTCCGAAAACATTGCCACGCTCAAGGTCAAATGGGATCCCGCATACCAGGAGAAAGTGGGAGTCAAAACGCGCGCGGCGGATCTCACGCCCGAACAGCATAAGACGCTCGAACGCCTCTCAAAACGAATCTATCGCTATCTTTTTCTGAGCGGTTATGCGCGCCTTGACTACCGCTTGACGGATGACGGCCAGTTCTATCTGTTGGAAGCAAACCCTAATCCACAGATAGCCGAAGGTGAAGACTTCGCCGACTCAGCCGCTCACGGCGGTGTGCCTTACGATCAACTACTACAGAAAATAATTACTGTAGGACTAAATTATCACGCTGCTTCTCAGGGTGGCTGAAGTTAAGACCATGCCGCTTGCGGAAGTCGCTCGCGATTGAATGTATCTTCAGTTCAGTAACCTAATAACAGGAGTTTGCCCCATGATGCTAGCACTCACGCTGCTGTTTGCGCATAATTTGTACAGGACTCTCTGCCGAAATTCTGCACCACATCGCTGAAAATGTCCTTCACTTTGACTGATACTGATTCCCGATAAAACATTCGGCCCATATATCTCGCCCTCTTCCTAAAATTTTTGTGACCTCTTTTGGTTCGCATTATTTTTGTCAAGTGTGATTCGGCACGAAACAGTCACATTGCCGCTTGTTCCGAGGGATTTCAGTAACTAGAATCCTTTCTGCCTCCCAGCAGTACCCTCCTCACACAAAGAATTGCAAGGCAAAAAAAATAAGGAGACCTTCCCTTTTGCTTTTGAAAAAAATGTTCCCCTATGCGCTCGCGGCCTGGTTCGCTATTGGCATATTTCCCTTAACGGCTGCAGCACAATCTGGCGAAACTCATCTGCGCCACATAGCGCAAACTATCGAAAGCCATAATCTTTCCGCTCTGGATAACGATCCCGTCATCGTTTCACTCGCTTCGGTTGAGGAGATCAATGCGCCGCAGCTTTTGACGAAAAAAACCGAGGGTAAGCTTCAATTTCGTCAGTTGATTACGGCAGCAATAGGCGAGCGTTTGGGCGCTCGCTATTCATGGGGAGCTAAGGGACCTTCAGCCTTCGACTGTTCGGGTTTTGTTTGGAGCACGTTCCAGTCAGCAGGAGTAGACTTTGAGCGGAGCAGCGCGCGTTCACTCTGGACCCGCTTCGCCGCCCCAACTCCCGATGAACAATATCAGTTTGGAACCCTGGTCTTCTTCAGCAATCTTGCGCACGTCGGGATCGTGGCCGACGAACATGGCTTTTATCATGCCTCGCGTCATCATGGGGTAGTCTATTCACCTTTTAACGACTACTGGCTCTCGCGCATCGATGGGTTCCGGAAAGTTCCAGTGCCGGGTCCGCTGACGGCCGACTAAGTCCGAATCCTTCTCTCAACATGAAAAACGCCGGCGCTTGTGATTAAGCGCCGGCGTTTTGATTTGGAATTAAAATGTGCTGGAAGTAGCCCGACTACTAAAGAGGGCTTTTTTCGATGAAGGAGCCTTCCCCTTAATGGAACCGTCTCTGACGGTCGGGCTTCTGCTATTTCTCGCCTGGATGAAACGACACAAAACCGGCGCGATGCTCATCATCTTTAGCTTCCCAAACGACTACAACTTTATCTACGGCTACGAAACATGTTTTGTCTTCACTGTCCTTCAAGTGAAGCACGCCCTCTTGAACCTTAACAACCTCGCCGCGCAGACTTGACGCGCCTCCACAATAGACATCTATTTTCTTGCCGATCATTTTGGATAACAAATCCTGCATAAGGTCACCTGTATAAGGGGCATCCCTGTCTAGCTATTCAACAAGCAAGACAGACAAAATGTCTGACCTACCTACGGCTTGTTCTTGCCATTCTTGAACGTAATCTTCACGAGCGGGATGACGTCGGGATCGTCCTGTTGCTTGCGTTCAAATTGTATCAGGTCGTAGTAAGAGCAACGTGATGTGGTAGGAAACTCACGGCAGACCAGCGGCCGTCCATGATAGATTGTGCACTTCCGCGTCTCCTGATCCAAAAACATGCAGGCCTGTCCAAACAATCGATCTGCTTTGCGCCGGAGTATTCGTTCCTTCCCAAATAACTTGGTGAAACGTTGAGTTGCGACTTCAGGCGAAACGCCGAAATGTGCGGCAAGCCGCCTGATATCACGCGGCGTAACCTGGACGCGATCATAGATCGAACAACAGTATGCTACGCACTTATCGCAGTCATACTTTAAAGCCTTGTGGCCGGGGACCGGTGTTAACCCCATGTTCTCTTAGTTACCCCTTCCGCTTCTGGTCCACCCTGTTGCGCGATAGATTTGAGTATGTCGCTGACAACTTAGAACAACTCTAACTCTATCCCTGTAGCACAATCTCACGATCGATGTTAGCGACAGCCTAGTTGTCAATTACAAATCAACGTCGCTTTGATTTCTTATATTCAGAACTCAGCAGTTTCATAAACTCGCCGCGCCGATCATAGAGGCGCTTAGGATCGCGTGGAGCATGCTTCGTCAAAGCATAAGCCGTAATGATCGGGAGCGCCACCGTGGAATCGACATAACAAACAACCGCATCCGGCAAGCGATCCGGATCGACCTTCCCCCATGAGACAGCCTCACCCGGCGTCGCCCCGGACAGACCACCGGTGTCAGGTCGCG